>DASVCM010000462.1:0-16201 GCA_036381635.1 Lacipirellula sp. | reverse complement strand
GCCGGGGGCTTTGATATGATCACCGAGACCCTGCTAACTTGGATCGCCCGCGTTATCAGCGGCGCGAGCGTGCGCTGGGTCGAGTCGCAGCCCGATACCTGTCAGCGGGTATACTTCGCCAACCACACGAGCCATCTGGACGTGATCCTTGTCTGGTCGGCGCTGCCGACGCGGGTCCGCCGCCTCGCTCGGCCGGTGGCGGCAAAAGACTACTGGATCCGCGGCGGCCTTCGCCGATATCTGGCCAAGACATTCAACGCGATGCTGATTGATCGCACCGAAATCAAGGTCCACCAGAGCCCGGTGGATCTGATGCTCCGCGAAATCGGCCGCACGCATTCGATTATCATGTTTCCAGAAGGGGGCCGCTCGACCGGCGAAGTCGTCGGCGAGTTCAAGAGCGGCCTCTACTACCTGGCAAAGAAACGGCCGGACCTCGAGCTGATCCCGGTGTATATCAACAACATGAACCGCATCCTGCCGCGCGGCGAGTTCCTGCCGGTGCCGCTGTTGTCGTCGGTCACGTTCGGCCCGCCGATTTGGCTGGAAGCGGACGAAGGCAAGGTCGACTTTCTAACGCGAGCCCGCGACGCGGTCCTCCGCCTGAAGGAGTGCTGAGCATGCAACCCACCCTGCTGGTAGGTACGGTGCTTGTGCTCCTGGCTGTCGCCACGGGCGCCGGCCAATGGCTGCGCCGCCGCGAATCGCCGCATCTCGACAGCCGAGCGATCGACTCGTTCAACCGCCGGCTACAGGCATGGTGGTTCTTTTCGATCGTCATCATCTTCGCGTACATCCTGCCCGGATTGACGGTGGTGCTTTTCGCTTGCGTCTCCTTCTGGGCGCTGCGGGAGTTCGTCACGCTCACGCCGACGCGCATCGGCGATCACCGGGCGCTGTTTTGGGTGTTCTTCTTTTTCACGCCCATGCAGTTCCTGTTGATCTACGTGGACAACTATGGACTGTACAGCGTGCTGATCCCGGTGTTCGCGTTCCTGTTCATCGCCGCGCGAGCGGCCGTATACGGCGACTATGACCGTTACTTGGAACGCATTGCGAAGGTCCAATGCGCGCTGATGGTGTGCGTGTACTGCTTGAGCTTCGCGCCGGCGCTGCTCTATCTCGACGTCGCAGAAACGCCCCAGGCCCACCATCGGGCGAGCATGCTGTTCTTCTTCATTTCGATCGTGCTGTCGGCCGACCTGTTCATCTGGTTCTGGAGCCGCGTCTACTCCCGATACATCATCGCGGAGAAGATCGACCCCGGTACCTCGTGGGAAGGGGTGCTGATGGGCTCGGTCTCGACGGCCGCGCTGGGCTGGCTCCTGGCCTGGGCAGCGCCGTTCCCGTACTGGTGGCAGACTACCTCGATGTCGCTCTTGATCGCCGTGATGGCCGCCGCCGGCGCCATGACGATGTCCGCGATTAAGCGCGACCGCGGCGAAATCGCCAGCGGCGACTTCGTCGAAGGCCACGGCGGCGTGCTGAGCCGCATCGGCTCGATCTGCTTCGCGGCGCCGGTGTTCTACCACGTCACGCGCTACTTCTTCGGCGCGGAAGGGTAGCGACAAAAGAATAGCCCCGACCAAGCTTGGTCGGGGCTGTTGGATCGCTCAGCTTTAAGATAGGCGCCAGGCTAGCGCCACGCACTCTCATGCGTCCGGCTGGCATCGTATGCCGCTGCCGCGCTGCTGCTCGCCTGCGAATCGCTCGTCGCCGCCTCCGGCGTAATCGGCCGCCGCTTCTGCGGCCGCCACGAGGCGTCTTCACCGTAGACTGACTTGCCCGCGGCCACTTCGCCGCGCGCTGCGGACGCCGCCGGCGGCGCCGGGGCCTGGGCGGACGCCAGCATCACGCCGTCCTGCGGCTGCAATTGCGGCCGGCCCGCCTTGATCCAATCGAGCCACGAGTTTTGCAGGGCGAGCAAGTGCTCGTAGCCGTAATGCTTCTCGATCGCCCGGTCCCAACGCTCGTCCTGCATGCCGTCGGCCAGGAAGGTGAGAAACGCCCGCTTGCCTTTCTGATCGATGAGGTACCGAGCCAACGAATGCCCCTGGGCGTACAACGGCAGCACGTCCTGCGGGTACTCCTTCAGGCGGAACATGGTGTTGAAATCGATCCCACGCCGCGTCTTGAGGAACGTGATCAGCATGTTCTCTTGCTTACGGATTTCGCTGTGATGCTCGACCGTCGTGCAAGCGCCCTCGTCGGCCCACCGCGGCAGCGGCTGGCGGAAGTGAGTCGCAAAGACGGTGTGCGTCACTTCGTGGGGAATCACCGAGTCGAGCACTCGCTCGCGCGAGCCTTGCACCTTCATGTCCCAGTCAAAGACCTCCCCGCGATCGAAGACGAAGCTCGTCGCCCCACCGGCGCCGAGTCCCGGGGCGACCGTGGCATGAATGGGGCAGGGCTTCGACCAGTTCGGCAGCTCGCGGCCAAGCCACTCGATGGCCAGCTCCTTGCGGCAGCGCTCGGCCGTATCGCCGATTTCCTTGGCCAGTTGCGTCGTCGGCGCCGCGACGGTGAAGTTGGCCGTGCGGTAAGCCGCCGCCTGGGCGGCCACTTGGAGGACGGAAATAGCGGCCAGGATCAGGCACGCTAAGGAGACACGTTGGGGCCAGCGGGCGGCCCAAGAAACTTGAGCGTCCATGCTCTTCCTCTACGGGTGGGGGGACCAATCCTTGTCCTGGCCGCGGCCGCGTTCAACTGCAGCTCGATCGGCAAACGTCCGCAGTGGCGAACGTCCGAGCATCAACCGCGCCGAATCCATCCGACGTGCGTGCTCGCGACTCTCTTGATCCGGGGTTACTGGTCTTAACGGAACGGTTCGTGGGTCTACAAACTCACGATAGCGGGGGTTGCCGACCCGTCAAGGTTTGCAGAATTTACCACCCTCGCGGTAAACCGAGAAAGACCGATTGAGCACGAAATGTTGCGGCGAATCGCTAGCAGGGGAGAGTGGTTGCCCGCAAAGGGGAGACAGAGGCCAAATGCATCGTTGGGCGCTTTGTAATGATGACGGCGAACCGATGCATCCCGAAGGGATGGCAACTGTCAGCCGGGGGCCGAGCGAAGTGAGAATACAGATGGTCCTTCCAACCCGGAGGGTTGGCAGGGAGCTCGAGAACTTGCCGCGACCCCCTTCAGGTTCGGGGATCGAGCAATGCCTCGAGCTCCGGCTAATCGCTTTGAAACCTACGGGTTCGTCGCGGGGCATGACTGAGCGGTCCGTCGGCGAGAATCCCCCGGTATGCGGGCCGGGCGACCTCCGTATAATGGCTGGTAGCATCGCCAGCCAGGCCCGTTTCCACAGGGCCGTTGCCTCTCGCCGCAACCGGCCGCCTCGCGGCGTTCCATTCCATCCACTTCGCCCGAAGTCCATGCCGCCTAAACTTCCAACGGGATCGGAAAGTCGCCTCATTTCCCGCCTCAGCTCGCGAAACACCGCCGCCGGCTCGTTGCTCGCCTGCCTGCTTGCCGCCTTTGGCTGCGGCGAAATCGAGCCGATCACGACCTATGAAGTTGAGCGAAAGGAGCCGCGCGCCCGTGCCGTCGACGTCGATCAGGTCCGCGACTCGCTTGACCATATGCTCGTGGCCATCGTTCCCGACGACGACACGGCCTGGTTCTTCAAACTGGTGGCTCGTGGCGACGCCATTGATGAAGTCTGCAAGCCGTTCCAAGAGTTTATCGCCTCGGTGGAGCTCGGCGAGAAAGGCGAGACGCCGACGTGGAAGCTGCCCGAAGGCTGGGCCGAGAAGGAAGGCGGCGAAATGCGGGCCGCGACGATCGAGGTTCCGCACGGCGACAAGAACCTGGAGCTCGCCGTGTCGTCATTGCCGCTCTCCGGCGATCGGGACGACTACCTCACGCGAAACGTCAACCGCTGGTTGGGCCAGTTGCAGCAAGGGAGCCTTGATCAAAAGACCGTTAAGGGCCTCGCCAAGCCGTTGCCCCACAAGGGAGGCGAAGCGACCTATGTCGAGCTCGTCGGCGTAATGCAACAAACGCCCGGAAGGATGCCGCCGGGGCATCCGCCGACCGGCAGCCAAATGGCTGCCGCCACGGCAGGGTCGTCGCGGCCGTCCGACGCCACGCCCCGCCCCGCCGGAACAAATGGCGCTGCGGCGACTCAGCCGGCCGCTGAATTCGCCAAGCCCGCCGAGTTCACTTATGACGCGCCCGAAGGCTGGCAGCCGGGTCCGGTGAGCATGATGCGCAAAGCGGCGTTCCTGGTGACCGAAGGCGATCGCCGCGCGGAAGTGACCGTCATGCCGTTCCCAGCAACCGGCGCCATGGCCGATCCGATCGCCCAGGCCCAACGTTGGGCCGGACAGGCGGGACTAACGCTTTCGGAACAACAGGTCAAGAACTTGTCGCAGCAGGTCGAGATCAGCAGCGTCGAAGGCCAACAGTTTGAGCTGCTCGGCCCGAAGGAAGGCCAGGCTCCCCTCGGCATCCTCGCCGCCATGGTCCAGCGCGGCGACCAGGTGTGGTTCTTCAAAATGACCGGCGACCGCGACTTGGTGGAAAAGCAGCGCGAGCCGTTCGCCAAATTCCTCCAATCAATCAAATTCACCGACAAGTAGATTATCGGGAGGGCGAGGCTCCCGCCGAGCCGAACACTCGTACAAGCTTCACGGCTCGGCAGGAGCCTCGCACTCCCGTTCTTTCGACGCAAAACTCCACCCGCGAGCGTCGTTAAAGATATCCCCTCCACAGCAGCCCATCCCAAGGCCGCGTTCATGGCAACCACCGAACTCCCCCGTTACACCCACCGCGAACCTGCTTTCGATCGCCAGCAGCAGGGCGGCTACTCGCTGAAATCCGCGCTGGTCGCACTCATGACGCCATTTGCGTCGCTTGAGCTGACGGTGATCCTGCTGACGCTGTCGCTACTGCTGGTGCTGGCCGGCACGCTTGCTCAGATCGACTATGACATCTGGCATGTCCTTCACTCCTATTTCCGCGTCTGGTGGGCGAAAATCGAGCTCAAGATATTCTTTCCTCGTGTATGGGATGTGCCCGGCTACGTTCCCTTCCCCGGCGGCAAGTTGCTCGGCTCATTGCTGGCGGTCAACCTACTGGCCGCGCATGCCTTGCGATTTAAAGTCGCCTCCCGCGGCATCCGACTCTTCGGCGGTTTCGTGCTGATCGCAATCGGCGCGCTGATCACGTACGCCGTCATCGCCAGCGGCTCGAATACAGCCATTGAAAGCCAGCTTTCACCGGAATTCGTCAACGGCCTGTGGCACGCCCTGCGGGCAAGCGTCGGCGGCGCGGCGCTGGCGCTTGGCTACTTTCTCGCACTCACCTATCGCCGGTCCAGGCAATCCGCGGCCCGCTGGGCCTGGTGGTTCGGCGCCGCCGCATCCGCGCTGCTGCTGGGGCTGGCCATCTATTTGTTCGCGAATCCGGAAGTCCGGTTGAACGCCTCCGGCATTCGCATCCTCTGGCAGCTTGCCAAAGCGACTGCCGCGAGCATCGTCCTGGGTCTGGGCTGCTGGGCCGTCTTCAGCAGACGCGCCGGAATCGTGCTGCTCCACAGCGGCATCGGACTACTCATGCTCGGCGAGCTGTACTACGCCGAGCGGGGCGTCGAAGCCCGCATGACTATTGCTGAAGGCCAAACCGTTTCCCACGCCAGCGACATGCGCTCCACAGAACTGGCGATCGTCGACGTTACCGATCCGAATCGAGACGTAGTAACCGTCGTCCCTGGCTCTCGGCTGGAAGCAGCCGCGAACGCCAAAGCGCCGATCGAGCTACCCAAGCTGCCGTTCGACGTGCAGGTGCTCCAGTACATGACCAACGCCGAGCCTCGGCTGCGCCAACCGGGCGAGACCCAAGTCGCCAGCGTGGGGCAGGGCCAGCTTCGCACGCTCGAGCGTAAGCCTGAATCGACCGGCGTCGCGACCGAACAAACGTTCGACGTGCCCGGCGCCTATGTCGAGCTAATCTCCCGGGAGGATCAAGCCTCGCACGGCGTGCTGCTCGGTTCGCCGCTGTTGAGCCGATCCGACGTCATCGAGATCGGCGACAAGAAATATGAAATCTCGTTGCGCTTCAAGCACATCGAGAAACCCTACAGCGTCACGCTGCGCGACTTCAAGTTCGATCGTTACGAAGGAACCGAGACGCCCAAGAACTTCGAGTCCGTCGTTGATTTCCGCGATCCCGAGCACAACGTCGATATGCAAAATCTGCGTATCTACATGAACAACCCGTTGCGCTACGCCGGCGACACGCTTTATCAGGCCGATTGGGACCGCGCGACTGAGCGCGGCACCGTGCTACAGGTCGTCACTAACTCTGGCTGGATGATCCCCTATGTCGCGTGCATGATCGTCGCCGCCGGCATGCTCGTGCACTTCGGCCAGGCGATCGTCCGCTTCGTCGGTCGCCGCGAGGATGAGGCCCGCCGGTTGTCGAACCAGTCCGACGAAACGGTCTCGCATCGGCGCATCTCGCTTCTCCGCGATTGGCGCCGCAAGGAAGTCTGGATCCCGGCGCTCGTGCTCCTGGCCGGCGTCGCCGTCGTCGCACGCTACGCGAAGCCGCCGCGACTGCCGGCGACGGAGATGCAAATCTACGACTTCGGCCGCATCCCGGCGGCATACGGCGGCCGCATCCTGCCGCTCGATACGCTCGCCAGCAACTCGCTGCGGCTGATCTCCGGCCGGGAAACCTACGAGGACAGGCGCTACGAAAAAAAGCAGCCGGCTATCCGCTGGCTGGCCGACGTCGTCTCGCAAGCGCCGGGCCATTTGGATCACAAGGTCATCCGCGTCGAGAACCTGGAAGTGTTGCAGATTCTCGGCCTCGAGCGTCGCAAGGGCTACCGCTACAGCATCGCCGAGCTGTTTAGCGACATGAGCGAGTCGAGCGAAGGCGAGTTTCGTCGCCAGGTGAACCTCGCCGCGGCCGTGCCTAAAGAGGAGCGGAACCTCACACAGAACAAGATCCTCGAGGCCAGCGAGAAAGTGCAGCGGGTACTCATGCTCCGCCAGGCGTTCGACGTACCCGACTTCGGCAACTCGATTGACGAGCTTATCCAGCGCCGCGCGGTCATCGAGCAAACCGTCGAGCAGCTCAAGAACACCGCCCCGCGGATCGTTCCGCCCGCGACGCCCGAGGATCAGTGGTACACGCTCTACGCGTCGACCTACGACATGATCCGCAATGCGATCACCTCGCGCGAGCAGCCCGCCGAGGGGAACGCCACGTCGCGGTGGATGGAGATGCTGGACGCGTACCGCGACGGCGAAGTGCAAAAGTTCAACACGGCGGTCGAGGAGTACGGCGACTACGTCGGGGGTCTCGCCGCCGCGGAGCAGAAGCACGAAGCGCAACTCAAGGCCGCCGGCAATCCCAGCAACCGTAAGCCGGCCGAGCAGATGAACCTCGACCGCGTGGCGTTCGAGGCCTACTTCAATCACTTCAGTCCGTTCATCGTCTGCTTGGTGCTGTACATCGCAGCGTTCGTTCTGGCGTCGCTGGCGTGGCTGGGTTGGTTCAAGGGCTTCAACCGCTGCGCCAATTGGCTGCTGTGGCTCACCTTCGCACTGCACACCTTCGGCCTGATCTGCCGCGTGATGATCTCCGGCCGGCCGCCGGTGACGAATTTGTACTCGTCCGCCGTATTCATCGGCTGGGCGGCCGTCTTCTTCGCGCTCTTGTTCGAGATCATCTACCGCATGGGGATCGGCAACCTGCTCGCAGCGGCGCTGGGTTTCCCGACGATGATCGTTGCCTACTATCTGACCTTCGAGACGGCCAACAACGGCGACACCATCGGCGTCATGCAGGCGGTGCTCGACACCAACTTCTGGCTGGCCACGCATGTGGTGTGCATCACCCTCGGCTACTCGACGACGTACCTGGCCGGCTTCCTCGGCCTGACGACGATCATACTCGGCTACTTTGGCGGCGCCCTCAGCGGCGACCAACGCCGGCAGCTTACTCGCATGACCTATGGCACGCTCTGCTTCGCGATCTTCTTCAGCTTCATCGGCACTGTACTCGGCGGCCTGTGGGCCGACGACTCCTGGGGCCGGTTCTGGGGCTGGGATCCGAAGGAGAATGGCGCCCTGATGATCGTCATCTGGAACGCGATCGTGCTGCACGCCCGCTGGGGCAGGATGATCGGCGAGCGCGGCCTCGCGGCGCTGGCCGTCGTCGGCAACATCGTGGTCACCTGGTCGTGGTTCGGCGTAAACGAGATGGGCGTCGGTCTACACTCCTACGGCTTCACCGAAGGCCGCGCCTTCTGGGTGGGAGCGTTCATGCTTAGCCAATTGGCGATCGTTGCGCTGGCGTATCTGGAGCCCTCCATCCGCAAAGCCCTGCCACCGGCTGAGAGCAGCGGTTAGCGATGTAGCCCCGAAGGGGCGCGGGCATGTAGCGGCGGGCGCTAGCCCGCCGGTCGAGGCGAGCTAATCAACCTAAAGGCCCGCGAGGGCCGTAGGCAAATTACCTACGGCCCTTGCGGGCCTTTCCTTATAGAGGACGACCTCTCCTGACGGCAGGCTATCGCCCGCCGCTACACGCCTGCCGCCCTTAGGGCGTGATAACCGCGAATCGTCAAACTAAAACAACCGCCCGCGCAGCCGTAGCAGTTGATCGGCCCGCTCGCGCAACCCCGCTGGCAAGTCCGCCGGTTCCAGCGCGCTGGGCGTCAAGAAGATCTGCGCCGGCTGCGGCAGCCGCCGTGCTTTTGCCACCTGGGCAAGGAGCCGCTGGCTCGCCCGATCGAGATTGTGCACTTGGCACAGCTCGCGGAACAGCTTCCAAGGGTTGTCGCACCGCTGCTCCATGTCGTTGCGCTGGCGAATCTGCACGACGACCAATGCGATGACGGCGCCGACGACAACGGCAATCCCCCACGCCCACAGGTCGGACCAGCCGAGCCGCTCGCCCGACTGCGGGAAGTTATCGCCGATTTCCGCCAGCAGCAGCCGGCCTGCGAGAAGCGCGCTCATGACCTCGCCTCCGCCACCATGGGCGTCGTGGTCGACCTGCTCGTTGAATCGAGCCCTAGCGCCGCCAGGCTGCTTTTGGCCGCATTCTGTACGGCTACGCTCTTATCTTCCATCGCCGCCAGCAGACCAGACCGCACGTCGCTGGGCTTGCAATGCTTGAGCGCCTCGGCCGCCGCTGCCCGAACCAGGTGATCTTCGTCTTCCAGCCGTTCGACAAGGGCGTCGGCCAACTGCGGAAACATGTCCATCGCCGCCGCCATCTGCAGCGCCCTTAGCCGCGACCGTCGCGCCGGGCTAGCCAGTTCCTGCTTCAGCCGGGCGCGGGCCGTCAGGTCCACCTTGGCAACGCGAGTCCCCATCTCTCGGCGGGCCTCATCGTCCAGCAGATCGAACCGCGACTGGAAGTTCTCGAACGAGAATTCCGAGAGCGCCTCCCGAGCGGCTGAGCTGACCATTTCTTCCGGACTGTCGACCAGCTCCATCAACTTCGCCATCGTGCCCGGTATCCGCCGGTGGCGAAGCTGCGAAATAGCCGTCGCCTTGACGGCCGCATCCGCGTCGCCGAGGGCAAGCAACACCAGGCGGTTCGCCCATTGGCCGCCGATCGACCGCAGCGACTCGCAGGCCGCGATGCGGCTATCGACGGAGCCATGTTTCAGCAGCGCCTCAGCCAGGGCAAGCTTCTGCTCGTCCGAGGCGCCCGATGCCGCTAACAGATGCATCGCTGCGGCCTGCTGGTACGGCGAATACTGAACGCAAAGCGTTTGGGGGTCCTCGCAGCAGGCGATCGATCGCAGCCGCGCCAGGTTCCGCCGCAGCGGCGCATTCGCCGGATCGAGCGAGACGGCCAGCAGGGCTTCGACGAACGGCCGGTCGCTGCGCTTGCTGATCACGTTACGAATCACCTGCGGCGCTTCCTTGCCCTCGAGCATCGCCGTCAGCAGCCGCAGCACCCGATCGCTCGCGCTGTGCGTGAGCGTGTGGACAATGCTCCCATGGCAAGGGTGGTGGAGCGTTTCCAGCACGTTGTGCAACGTGCCGCTGTGCGGACCGGCCAGCACAATGAACGACTCCAGCAGCTCCGGCCGCCGATGCTCGCGAAACCGCTCGACCGAACGTTCCAGGCTTTCGAGCACGCAGTAACGAATCGTGGCCGGATCGCGGCCGATGATCGGCTCGCGGTTGTTGTCGATCCAGTGGAGCAACTGATCGACCAGCTTGGCCGTCAGCTCGATCGCCGCGTGCGATCGTTCGCCGTCCGGCTGCTCGGCGACCATTACCAGCGTCGGAATCAGATCGAAGTCGCCAGAACTTTCCACGAAGTTCAGCGCGTTGTAGAAGAGCTGGTATTCGCCCTCGAGCAGCGCCTCGCGCAGGGCGCCGCCCATTTTGTGCCGCCCCTTTTCGACAAGCGCCTTCTGCTCCGGCATGAGGCGGTCCCACAGCCGCAGCACTTCCAGGTGCCCGGCTTTGCTGCGCCGAGAAACCAGCCCCGTAATGGCGCCATCGAACACCGGCCCGCTGCCGGCTACCAGCCCCGCCATTAGCGTGGGCGCAGCCGCTTCGTTGTGGCTCCGCGAAAGCGCTTCAATGGTTCGTTGTAACGGTTTCACGCGTCGAGTCCGCAGCTTAACGATGGCTCGATACGAGGACCGCGACCGTCGCGCGTGTCACGCAAGGCCTGTGGCCAATCGGTCCAAGTCCCCTCGTAGTTAAAATTTACGCCGCGAAACTGCGTGTTGCCGCGAATTGGAGGGGATCTTCCCTCGGCGCCGTCGCAACCTGCATAAACGCTCCTCTCGTCATTCTGAGCAGTGCGAAGAAGCTGGACGTACGAATACGGCTCATAGCGGCGTCCGCGGCGCGTGCATGCCTGTCATTGCATCCGCCCGCTCCGTCCGCAAAACTGGAAGAATCGTTGCGAACCCATCTCGGCGCCGACTTCCGGAGGCTAACCGTGTCTACTTTCCGATCGAGCGACGCCGTGCTCGAACAAGAGTTCCTGCCGCTGCGGGCGAAGATTCTGGAGATTGCCGCCGGCCTCGACCGGCTCGACCGCGCCGAAGGCGACTCGCGCCGCGATGGCCGCCGCGAGCGCCTCGAGCAAGCGATACGCCTGCTGCTGGACGACGTTCCCAAGCGCGCCGAGCAAGTGCAGCTCCTGTTCAGCCGCGATTACGACAAATCCTGGCGAAAGAACCTCGAAGTTTAGAAATAAAAGCCCCCGGCTCCGCCGGGGGACCGGCAATTACGTCCAACACTTCCCCCAGCTCGTCCCCCGGCAGGTCCGGGGGCATTCATCACGCACGCGGCAGTTCGCCATGTACTACATCGACCCGCACATTCACATGGTCTCGCGGACCACCGACGATTACGAGACCCTCGCCAAGATGGGCTGCGTCGCTCTCAGCGAACCGGCGTTCTGGGCCGGTTACGATCGCGGCAGCGTCGCCGGTTTCCGCGACTACTTCGAGCAGCTCACCGCCTTCGAACCGAAGCGCTCCGGCTGGTACGGCATCCAGCACTACACATGGCTCTGCATCAACGCGAAGGAAGCTGAGAATGTCGCGCTCGCCCGCGAGGTGATCGCGATGATCCCTGAGTTCCTCAACCGTCCCGGCGTGCTGGGAATCGGCGAGATCGGGCTGAATAAGAACACCAAGAACGAGGCGACCGTGTTCCTCGAACACGTCGACCTCGCCATGCGGACGGGCGAGCAGATCCTCATCCACACGCCCCACCTGGAGGACAAGTATCAAGGGACGCGGATGATTCTCGACATGCTCACCGGCGACGGCCGCATCGACCGCGGCCGCGTGCTGGTCGACCACGTCGAAGAGCACACGATTAAGCCTGTGCTCGACGCGGGCTTCTGGGCCGGCATGACGCTGTACCCCGTGAGCAAGTGCACGCCGCAGCGGGCCGCCGACATGGTCGAAATCTACGGCCCCGAGCGGCTGCTGGTGAACTCCGCCGGCGACTGGGGTCCCTCCAAACCGACCGCCGTCCCCGATTTCATCCTCGAGATGCGCAAGCGCGGCCACCCCGAAAGCCTCATCCGCCGCGTGGTGTACGAGAACCCGCTCAAGTTCTTCGGCCAAAGCCGAAATTTCAACTTCACTCCGCCGACATAGCCCGGCCATCCTGGCCGGGCGCCGGGCCAGAATGGCCCGGCTATATAATCAAATCCCAAACTGCCGCAGCACGATGTCGGCCACGTCGGTATCCGCCGTCGGCCCTTCGACGAACACTCCGCGCTGTGAAGACAGGAGCACGCCGCGCTGCCACGGCTCCCGCGCCGGCGCGCCGTGCGAGCCCTTCACCAGCGTCGCATCGAGCGGAATCCCCTTGGCTACCGGATCAAAGAACATCTCCACCGGGTCGTAGCCCGGCTTGCGGTGGATATCGACTGATCGCGCAAATTTTGGCGCCCGGGCGTCGTCGTTCCACCAGTAGTACGCCTGCCAACTATTGGCCGTGCTGATGATCACCAATTCGCCGCTGCGGGCGTGATTGAGGTCGTACTGCGCCGCCTCTCGCGGCGCGACGACTTCAGCAACGCCCGGCTGGGCCACAAACAACTCCGCCACGTGGAGCCGGGTCTTCGCGTCGTCGTCCTGGATGAACACGTGCGAGAATTGATGATCGACCATCGCAAACGCCCGACTCCGCTCGAAATCAATGATCTCGCCGCCGTCGCCTTCCTTTGCGGCAAGCAGCCCCGCTTCTCGCAGAATGCGGTTCGGGTACAGCACATGGTCCACCGGCGTGATGACATACTCGCTCGCCACCAGCCACAGCGGCTGCGCGTCGCGATACGCCTTGGCAAAGCCATCAACCAGTCGGCCAATCTCCCCGTCGAGTTCGTCTAACGCCGCAATTGCCTGCTCGCTGTCGGGGCCAAACTTCTGCGCCGCATAATCCAGATGCGGCAGGTACGCATAGAACAGATTCGGCCGGAACCGCTCGGCCGCGCGGATCGCCGACGAGACGATCCACGCCGTCGACTTGACGTTGGCCATCGGCCCCCAGAAGTGCTGCAGCGGGAAGTGTCCGAGCTCCTTGAGAAAGTCGCCGTACATGCCCTCCGGCCGCGTATAGCACCATAGCGACTCGCTGCCGTCCGGGTTGTGCACGGGCGCCGGCGTGCAAACATAGTCGGCCCCGCAGTGCTTGCTATGGAGCGGAAACCACACCGCCGAAGTCGTCCCGGGCGCCTTTTCGTGCAGGATGTCCCACAACTGCGGCCGCTCGATGCAGTCGTTCGGCGAGGTCCACATCTCGACCTCGCGCCGCTCGCGCCAATAAAACCCGTTGCCGATCACGCCATGCTCGCTTGGCGGCGTGCCGGTGGTCATGTTCGCCTGCACCGAGCAAGTAACGGTCGGAAACGTCGGCGCGAGCTCCGCCCGATCGCCGCCGCCGGTTAGCGCCGCCAATCTCGGCATCCGCACCACATCCTGACCGCGAAGCCCGGGAACCGACAGTAAGACGACGTATTCAGGCATCAATCCAATTCAGCCGCAAAAAGGCACAAAACACGCAAAAAGAAGAATCATGTAGTCTCAATGACTCGTGGCAAATCTTTTCCGATCCTCAATCCTCAGATTGGATTCTGCCACACGTCATTTTTTTGCGCTCTTTGTGCCTTTTTGCGGCTATCTCTGAACCAGTGGTGAAAGAAACTCAAAAGCCTTAGCGGCCGCCCGCGGGCCGTCGTGGCTGTGGCGACTGAGCTCGACGTGAACGCCGCCATCATACCCCGTCGCAGCCAGCACCGCGATGATAGGCAGAAAGTCCATCTCCCCTTCGCCAAACATCAGATGCTCGTGCACGCCCGCGCGCATGTCCTCGATATGAACGTTCACCAGCTTGTCGCGCCACTGGTGAATGACGCTCGCGATGGGCGTCTCGCCTAGACAGTGCAAGTGTCCCACATCGAGTGTTAGCCCCAGCCACGGCGAGTCAACGCTCTGCAGCAGTTCATCGAACGAGACCATCGTGTCGACGAGCATCCCCGGCTCCGGCTCGAAGCCAAGCAGCACCTTGCGGCGTTCCGCATACTCAAGCACTCGCTGCAATCCGCTTGCTAGATGCGCCCGCGCCTGGTCGCGGCCGATCGAATGCCGCACCACTCCGGCCCAGAGCGACACGCAATCACTGCCTAGCTCAGCGGCCGCATCGATCGCCCGCTTCAGAAAGTCAATCCGCCGCAACCGGCCGGCTTCGTCGGCGGTGACCAGCGTCGGCTCGTGCTTCTCGCGAGGATCGAGCAAGTAGCGGGCGCCCGTCTCGACCACGGACCGCATCCGCCGCCGATCGAGCAGCCTGCGAATCTCCGAGAGCTCGCCGCGAAAGCTCTCGCTGTATGGATTGAGCGCGCAGTGATCGAGCGTGATCGCGACGCTCTCGTAACCCAAGTCCGCCAGCAGCTCAATCGCCGCCGGCAGACTATGGTGGGCAAGTCCGTTGGTGTTGTAACCGAGTCGCATTACTGAGTCATACTGCGGACGCGTGTGCGTCATCCTTCGCTGCGCTCAGGATGACGAATTACAGATAACATCTCACGTCATCGGCGCTCGCCGTGCGATGAAAACGGTCGGAACGAGCAGCGCCAGCACCGCCAGGCCCGACGGCCACCCCGCCGCCAGCGTCGCCGCCGCTGCGTCGAGGACGATAAAACCTTGAAGCATCCGCGTCACCACGTTCCGCACGTGCAGCTTCTGCGACCACTCGCCGATCGTCTCCGACCGCGCGACGATCGTGATCATCACAGTGTACATGCCGATCAGCACGGCATACGCCAGCGCCCACGGCTGCCGCAGCAGGTCCCCCGCAATGCTCGCCCCCAGCAGCACGTTTAGAACACGGCACCAGCCCATCGCCATCGGCCCGGCCCATGTCGACTTCAGCACCTTGTCGTACCTCACGATGGCGAACGCCAGCAGCACGGCAAGCAGCCCCGGCATCGGATTCCCCGCAGTCACGGCCGCCAGCCATGCCAGAAGCACGCCGCTGGTGAGCAGCGCCCAACCGGCCGACGACGCGGTCGTTCGCGAAATGTGCCCCGCGGGAATCGGCCGCTCGGGCCGCTCCAATGCATCTAGCTCCGCATCGTAAACATCGTTCAGCACCATGCCCGCGAGATACAGACACGCCGAACTGCCGATCAGGAGCGCCAGCGTCTTCGCCGGCGTCCACTCCCCTCGCACGATGAGAAACCCCGCGATGACATTCGACGCCGCAGTGAAGACGTTCGCCGCTCGCAGCAACTGCCACCACGCCAGCGCCCGCCCTGGCCGCGTTGCGGTACTCATGAGGGAGCGCGCTCCGTGGCGCCGAGCTTCGCCATGGCGCGAATGAGATAATCACGCGCCTCGCGGGCCGCATCGTCGGGCGAATCGAGATAGGGATACAGCTCGACCGTGAGCCAGCCGTCGTAATTGGTATTGCGGATCGCCTCGAGCGTCGCCGCGAAGTTAATCGCCCCCCGCCCGGGCACAAGGTGCTGGTGGACCCGCGTCGCGGCAATATCCTCAAGGTGGTAGTGAACGGTGTGCTCCGCCATCGGCGCGACCCAATCCTGCGGATCCTCGCCTACGCAGTACGCGTGACCGACGTCAAAATTGAGCCCGACGCGCGGCGAATCGATTCGCTCGACGAATTCCATATACTGATCGAACCGCTCAATGAGCAGTTCCGGCTCCGGCTCGATCAATAGCCCGACGCCCACTTCCTCCGCCACCTCGATGCAGGGCATCAGCTCGTCGTAAAAAATCGTGCTTGCAACTTCGCGGCTCTGCCCCTCGGCCAGCGGTCCCCCCGGTTCGGTCGTAATGTGCGGCGCCCCGAGCGCCCCGGCGAGCCGCAAGGCCCGCTTCGTATGCTCCCGCCGAATCGCCCGATAGTGGGGATCCGGGTCAATCCACCCCGGATGCCAATACGGCTGCCGCGGGTCGGCGATGGCGTTCATCATGAACGCGTTGATGTTCGAGATGGTCAGCCCCGCATCGTCAAGCGCCCGCCGGATCGCCTCCACCCGCTCCGGCAACAGCCCGGCTGGCCACGCATGGGGCACGTCCGCCAAGAGCTCGATCCCCTTGTAGCCGATCCCCGCAATCCGCCGGATCGTCTCCTCGATGGAGTACCGCAAATACGCGTTGGAGCTAAAGGCAAGTTGCATGGCGTCGAACGTGTGCGGCTTTGAATGATCTCATCCC
>DASVCM010000461.1:0-2570 GCA_036381635.1 Lacipirellula sp. | reverse complement strand
TTGAGCCTGCGGGTCCCAGTTCGCGCTGTCCGGCGTGGGCTGAAACGGCGAGTGCGTCAGCAGCATCGGGTAGTACAGCAAAAACGGCCCGTCCTTGTGCCGCGTGATGAAATCGAGCGCAAACTCGTTGATCAAATCCGGGCCGTATTCGCCTTTGGAAAAGTCGCGCTCCTCGCCGTTCAGTTCCAGGCCCGGGTTGGCGTACCGCGGCGGCCGACGCGTATGCTGCCACAGATACGCCTCGTCGAACCCCAGGACCTGCGGCAGATTCTTCGCACGCCCCAACTGCCACTTGCCGGCAATGCCGGTCGCGTAGCCGGCCTCTTTCAGCAGGTGGGCGAACGTCCTCGCGTCGCGGCCGATTTTGCCGAAGCTGAAGTAATTTCGAACGTTGTGCAGTCCCGTCATCAGCTGCACCCGCGTGGGCGTGCAGACGGGCTGCACGTAGCAATGCTCGAACCGCATGCCTCCGGCCGCCAGCTTATCGAGCTGCGGCGTCTGGTACGACTCGCCGCCGTTGGCCGTAACGCATTCATAGCCAAAGTCGTCCGCCATGATCAGAACGATGTTCGGCTTCTGGGCGGCGAATGTCGCGCCGGGCGAGATTACAGCGGCGAAGGCAATGACAATGGTGGCAAAGCGGATCATGCGATAACCCATTGCAGGTGGCGTTGGTCAGATGCAGTTGCGAGCATAGAACGCCTGGCGGCTGCTTTCAACAACCCGCTCCGCCTAACTGCCATATAGCCCGGCCATCCTGGCCGGACGAATCTTGGGCGCCACGGCCTGAAGCGCTGGCAAAGAAGCCTTGAGGCCTGAAAGGCCGGGCTACGACAGCCCAAGGCGCAGCCCTGGCTAATGTCGTGGGAAGACTCGCCTAGCCCTGAAAGCGCGCGCTTGGTAGCGCCCTTTCAGGGCTAGTGGATACTCTTCCGGCGTGGACCCAGCGCTGCGCCCTGGGCTTTCACAGCGCGGCCTTTCAGGCCTGGAATTAAGCGCCACCGCTCTTCCAAGACTCACGGCGTGCAACCCCGCAGAAGCGCGCCGAGCCAGAATGGCTCGGCTAGAGCATTTTTCGGGTTACGGTGCGCCGTAGCATGTCATTCTGAGCGAAGCGAAAAATCTAGCGCTACGCTAGATCCTTCACATCGTTCAGGATGACGCCCGCACGGTAACTCGAAAAATGCTCTATATGTGCATCCCGCCGCAACTTTTCCGTTGGCGATCGCCGCTCGCCCGCGAGTTAATTGATGCGTACGTTTGCGTCGAGAAAAATCTGCGTACGCAGCCCGCAGCTTGGGCAATCGATGTCCTGCTCCACGCCCATCAGCTCCGCCGAGTCGCGCATGTTCGAGATCTGGCCGTCGTCGTAAATCGGCCGGACCGTTTGCAGAGGCGACAACGCGCCGCAGACGTCGCACTCAACCAGGCGAGACATGCCTCGATCCTTCATGCCCTCGTAGGGTGTTTCCACTAAAGCCTACCGCGCCGGCCGCCAGCGGCGGGTCGCCTCCTATATATAGTCTCACTAGGGTTGGCCGGTTGAGCGGATTATGCCGTTTGGGTCAGGCCGGAGCTTGCGGCTAGGCGCGTTGGTCCTTGGTGATGATGTGCGCCGCAAGCAGGCCCGCCAGGGCCCCCAGCAGACCAAATGCCATCGTGCCAAGCGCGCTGGCGGCGCGGGCGAACTGTTCGAAGGAAATCACGATAACGCTCGGACCTGGCGGTTGCTGAGCCGGGGTCGGGGCATACGGATCAAGGGACGGAGCGGCAAACGGATCGTCGCCAAATGGCTCCCCCATCATAGCCGTATCCTCGCGCGACGGCGAAGGATTCATGGTCGATTCCTGTTGCGCCGGCGCGGGCGCCGGGAATCGCACCTCCGCCGGGATCATATCCCGACGCCAGAAGAATTCTGGAAGTCACCGTGTTAAACGTCGGGGTCAACATTGAGTACATCATGTAGCCGGCGGCAGCCAACAGAAAGCCCGTGGCGACCGTGCGGCCGCGGCCGCACATATAGACAGCCAGCAGCGCCGCCAGCACCAGCGACAGCGCCGTCATGACCCACAGCACATCGGCGTACACCCAAGACTGCTGCGTAAGCGCGGCCGCCCCCACGGCGAAGTATACGGCGGCGATCAGAATCCACTTGAGTGAGAATCGCATACCGGCATGTCGCCTTGGGTGACGGAATCCAACCCGTAGGATACCAGCCGCCAGATGCCGCTCCTAATGCTTGTCGTCTCAAGTCATTCCGAGGTCCGCCAAGGAATCTAGCTGGACCCCTCGGGAGACCTCGGGGTGACAGGGTCCAAACCGAGCCAGGATGGCTCGGCTATATAGGTCGCTCAGAACGGCGAGGGAAACACCTCCTCGCCGGCCATCGTGCTGAGCGCCCGCCACACTTCAAGCTCCACCGTGTCGCTGACGAAGTGAACCGACGCGTCGCACAACGACACGCCCTCCCCGCCGGGATGGTGGCTGCGGGAGGTTAGATGAGAACCGGTTCGCGCCGGGCCGTTCCCCTGGTCGCTGCACGGAGCGTCGAGATATTCCGCATTGCAGTT
>DASVCM010000460.1:0-5886 GCA_036381635.1 Lacipirellula sp. | reverse complement strand
GTATTGGCTCCTTGATTGGTATGTGTACTCGCCGGAACACATGACTAACGGCTGGAAGCTGTGGGGCATGACGCTTGTTCCCGAAGGCACGACGCCCGTCGAGAAGCTCGTGCAGATCACCACAACGATGATCACCTTCGGCATGGGCGCCTCGACGCAAGCGCTGTTCGCCCGCGTCGGCGGCGGCATTTACACCAAGGCGGCCGACGTCGGCGCCGACCTCGTGGGCAAGGTCGAGGCCGGTATTCCCGAGGACGATCCCCGCAATCCCGCGACGATCGCCGACAACGTGGGCGACAACGTCGGCGACGTCGCCGGCATGGGCGCCGACTTATACGAGTCCTATTGCGGCTCGATTCTCGCAACGGCGGCGCTGGGCGCGGCCGTGGGCGCTCATGCGGTGGCCAATGCAGAGATCGATCCCGCCATTCAGCCGGCCGACGCCCTGCGCGAGGCGATCAATCTGGTCACCGCGCCGATGATCGTCGCCGGCATCGGCACCCTGCTGTCGATCATCGGCATCTTTATGGTCCGCACGGAGGAAGGCGCCTCGCAGAAGAATCTCCTCAAGGCGCTCTTGATCGGCACGCTCGGCAGCTCGGCGCTAATCGTGCTGGCGCTGATGGGCCTGGTCTATTCGCCGCTGGGACTCGATTGGGGCATCGTCGGCGCGGTGATCGCCGGCCTAATCGCCGGCGTGATCATCGGCCAGTCCACGGAGTACTACACCTCCGACGAGTACGCCCCGACCAAGGGCATCGCCAAGCAGGCGGAAATGGGCCCGGCGACCACGATCATCGACGGTCTGGCCACCGGCATGTACTCGGCCGGCGTCCCCGTGATTACGATCGTCATCGGCATTCTCTGCGCCTTCGGCTTCGCCGGCGGGTTCACCGACATCAACATGGGCCTCTACGGCGTCGGCTTCGCGGCCGTCGGCATGCTCGCCACGCTCGGCATTACGCTGGCGACCGACGCCTACGGGCCGATTGCCGACAACGCCGGCGGCAACGCCGAGATGGCCCACCTGCCGCCGGAAGTCCGCGAGCGGACCGACGCGCTCGATTCGCTCGGCAACACCACCGCGGCGACCGGCAAAGGCTTTGCCATTGGCTCGGCCGCGCTCACCGCGATGGCTTTGCTGGCGGCATACATCGAGGAAGTGAAAATCTGGGTCGCACGTCTGGCGAACGACGGCGAAGGAACCTATCAAGTCGGCAACACCACGTTCACGACCGACCCGGCGCGCGAGCAGGCGGAGGGCTTTGTCAATGTCGCCCGCGCCGGCATTCGCGACTTCGTCGAGGCCTACGACCTGAGCATTATGAACCCGCTCCTTTTGTGCGGCCTGTTCATCGGCGGCATGATGGCGTTTGTCTTTTGTGCCATGACGATGAAGGCCGTCGGCCGCGCGGCCGGCGCCATGGTGGGCGAGGTGCGCCGCCAGTTCCGCGAGATCCCCGGCATCATGGAAGGAACCGGCAAACCCGATTATGCCCGCTGCGTGGCGATTTCTACGGCCGGCGCCCAGCGCGAGATGATCGTGCCGTCGCTATTGGCGATTATCGTACCCGTGGCCACCGGGCTGGTGCTCGGCGTGGCCGGCGTGCTGGGCCTTCTGGCCGGCGGGCTGACGACCGGCTTCGTACTGGCCACGATGCTCAACAACGCCGGCGGCGCCTGGGACAACGCCAAGAAGCACATCGAGCGCAGCGGCGGCAAAGGGACCGACGCCCATAAGGCGGGAGTCGTCGGCGACACCGTCGGCGATCCGTGCAAGGACACCAGCGGCCCGGCGCTGAACATCCTCATCAAGCTGATGGCGATGGTCAGCGTGGTCTTCTCGCCGCTAGTGGTCAAGTACGCCCCCACGGTGCAGGAGTGGCTGGGCATCGTGTTCAAGGCGAGCGGCGCTGAGTAGTTTTAATGGCGATGGATAAAACTGAGAGGGCGAGGCTCCTCCCGAGCCGGGAAGCGTGTACCCGGCCTCGGCTCGGCGGGAGCCTCGCCCTCCCGAATCCCGATTTGCTAGACGCTTAAAAGGACGAAAGCTATGCGATCGAATCAGGCGGTTCATCGAACAGACGGCGAGGCCAACACAGCCTCGGCAGCGCTACATCGCGGCTTGAGCCTTTGGCTCAAGCCGCTTTTTTTTGGCCTCATGCTGCTGGTAGGCGCGGCGGCGCCGGCCGTGGCCAGTGAAGCGGACCTGGCGATTCCTGATCTCCACCAGGGCCACTTCGACCTCTTCGGCACGGAGGTCTCCGCGTACAACCTGCTCTTCTACGGCGCCCTGGTCATTTGCGGCACGCTCGGCATCAGCCTCTACCTCCGCGGGCAGATCGCAAAGCTGCCGGCCCACCAGTCGATGCTCGACGTCGCCGAGATCATCTTCCAGACCTGCAAGACCTACCTCATTCAGCAGGGCAAGTTTCTGCTGCTGCTGTTTGCGATCATCGGCGCGGCCATGACGTATTACTTCATCGGCCTCAAGGGTGAACCGGCGAGTACGGCGGTGCTTGTACTGTTGTTCTCGCTGGTGGGTATGGCCGGTTCTTACGCGGTGGCGTGGTACGGCATTCGGCTGAACACCTACGCCAACGCCCGCACGGCGTTCGCCTCGCTCCGCGGCGAACCCTGGGACGTGGTGAACATCCCCTTGCGCGCGGGCATGTCGATTGGCCTGTTCTTGATCTCCCTTGAGCTGGTGATGATGGTCATCATCCTGCTCTATCTACCGCGGGATATTGTCGGCTACTGCTTCCTGGGGTTCGCGATTGGCGAGTCGCTCGGTGCCTCGGTGCTGCGCATCGCGGGCGGCATCTTCACGAAGATTGCCGACATCGGCTCTGACCTGATGAAGATCGTCTTCAACGTCAAGGAAGACGACCCGCGCAACCCGGGCGTCATCGCCGACTGCACGGGCGACAACGCCGGCGATTCGGTGGGGCCAACGGCCGACGGCTTCGAAACCTACGGCGTAACCGGCGTCGCCCTGATTGCCTTCATTACGCTGGCGATTCCGACGACGCAGTCCGATCTGCAGGCGAAGCTGATTGTCTGGATCTTCGCCATGCGGTTTCTGATGGACTTCATGTCGGGGGTGAGCTACTTCATCAACCAGGGCATTTCCGAAGCCCAGTACCGCGGCAAGAAGAGTTTTAATTTCGAAGCCCCGCTGACCCGGCTGATCTGGATCGCCTCGATCCTCTGCATCACCACGTCTTACGGCATGAGCTGGCTGCTCATCCGCGATCTCACCGTGCCGGGCGTCGATTCTTCGATCACCGAGCACCTATGGTGGCAACTCGCGACGATCATCAGTTGCGGCACGCTGGCGGCCGTGCTCATTCCCGAGTTTACTAAGGTCTTCACCAGCTCGCACTCGAAGCACGTCCATGAAATCGTCACCGCATCGCGCGAGGGCGGCTCGTCGCTGACGATCCTCTCGGGGCTGGTGGCCGGCAATTTCAGCGCGTTCTGGAAGGGGATGCTCATCGCCGGGTTGATGGCCGGGGCGTTTTTCGTAAGCCAGCAGGGCCTAGATGATGTAATGCGCGTACAACTCGAAGCCCCTCGTTCGTACACGCTTGCCAACTCGCCCGACGTCGACGATGAGACGCTCGAGAAGATCCAGCGCGAGCTCCGCCAATCGCAGCGCGAGATCGACGACGCACGCGCGGCCGCGGCTGCCGAAGCGCAAGCCGGCGAGGCGGGCGAGCCGGCTGAGGTCGATGCCGTCGCCGAAGAGGCAGTGGCCGTGGCAGACGAAGTGGCGCCGCGATCCGAAACGCTCGACGGGCTCAACCCCGCACTGCGAGACCGCGTATATGAGGAGCTGGCCCAGCGCAATTACGTCGGCGTCGGCTCGATCTTCGCCTTCGGCCTGGTGGCCTTCGGCTTCCTCTGCATGGGCCCGGTGAACATCGCCGTCGATAGCTACGGCCCGGTCACCGACAACGCTCAGTCGATCTTCGAGCTCGCCCAAACCGAGAGCGTTCCGGGGGTTCGCGAGCAGATCAAGCGGGACTTTGGGTTCGACCCCGACTTCACGCAGGGCAAGCACTACCTGGAGGAAAACGATTCGGCGGGCAACACGTTCAAGGCAACCGCCAAGCCGGTGCTCATTGGCACGGCGGTCGTTGGCGCCACGACGATGATCTTCGCGATCATTCTGTTGTTGGGCAAAAAGGGCCTGCTGCAACTCAGCCTGACCGACGCGCCCGTGCTGCTGGGCCTCATCAGCGGCGGCGCCGTGATCTACTGGTTTTGCGGCGCCTCGATGCAGGCGGTGACCACCGGCGCCTACCGGGCCGTCGAA
Organism: Lacipirellula sp.; assembly: GCA_036381635.1. Classification (GTDB taxonomy): domain Bacteria; phylum Planctomycetota; class Planctomycetia; order Pirellulales; family Lacipirellulaceae; genus Lacipirellula. Next base: position 1,565 of record DASVCM010000460.1, on the reverse strand, counting down.
TTCATCAAGAAGAACATGAATCTCAACAAGGCCGCCGCGGATATCGAAGACTCCAAGACGGTCGTGCGGATCTGCACGCAGTACGCTCAGGCGGGCATGTGGAACATCTTCATCGCGCTGATGGCCTTCACGCTGGCGTTCGCGTTTTTCGATCCAAACTTCTTCGTCGCGTACTTGGTGTCGATCGCCGTGTTCGGTCTGTTCCAAGCCATTTTCATGGCCAACGCGGGCGGCTCGTGGGACAACGCCAAGAAGCTGGTCGAGGTCGATCTCAAGGAGAAGGGGACCGACCTGCACGCCGCGACGGTCGTCGGCGACACGGTGGGCGATCCATTCAAGGATACAACCTCGGTGGCGCTGAATCCGATTATCAAGTTCTCGACCCTGTTTGGCCTGTTGGCCGTGGAGATCGCCGTTGAGATGAAGGAAGCCGCGTATCACGAGGGAGGCCGCGACATTACGAGCTACGTCGGCGTCGGCATGCTCGCGGTGGCGCTGATCTTCGTGTGGCGGTCGTTCTACAGCATGCGGATTCCGAAGGTGTGAGAGATACCGCATCCGTGCGGCGGACTGGTCGCTTAAGCGACAAGTCCACAGGGCGATCCACGCCGCGCGCCGTCAGCGCCTAGTTGAAGTCCTCCTTCAAGCCGAAGCGGTGATAGCGCACGTTGCGCGGGTTCATCGTGTGCCCCCAACTGACCTGTTCGACGGTTACGCCCAGCGCCGCGGCGATCGCCGCGCGCTCGGCGGGGCTCGCCAGCCAACGGCCGTCGACGATCGCCAGCACCCGCTCGGCGTCCAGTCGGCACCGCTCGGCCAACTCATCGACCGAAAGATGCCGCTCTTCCAGCAGAACGTCGATCGTCTTCATATGTCCCTGATTCAGGTCATTCCGAGGTCTGCCGAGGAATCTGGCCGGACCCTCGGCGGACCTCGCTCTTGACAGGCGCAAACGAGGCCACGGCCCCGATTTGCGCGAAAACCGGCGGCATTGCCCACAGTGGCAATCGCCAGGATATTCGTTGCTATCTCAATCCGGGAGGGTAGGATTTACGAAGGTGGACGGCCATAACGCCCCGTCCTCGATCAGCTTGTGATAACTGACCGTACGGTCGACCGCGACTCCCAAGCTACATCTTATCTGGAGATTCGCAGCGATAGAGCGTGTGACTGCCGGAGCCACGGCCGGCCCAGGCGTTAGGGTTGGCTACATCAAGTAAGAGTAGGCGCTCCTTTTGGGTGCCGCTGCTGGTTCATCCAGCAGTGGGCGCGTACCCGCTTCGCACTGCTGGCGAGCCAGCAGTGGCACCCGTAAGCGGCGCAAGTAACTGCCGCCCGGTCGGCGGCCCGCAGTCGCTCTACACTGTTAGCCGGAGATTTGTGGGAGGCCTCTCCGAGGCCGATAACGTTCACCATCGCCATGCGGAATCGGCGTCAGAGACGCCTCCCACGATTTGCAAGGCCTGTGCGGAACGGTCTGCCGGCCGTAAAGGACCGGGCGGCTCCTCGAAACAGGAGCTTGCCTGTCGATGGCTACGATCGATCGCGTTGTCGATGTCCCGCTG
>DASVCM010000459.1:0-5310 GCA_036381635.1 Lacipirellula sp. | reverse complement strand
TCACGGCTACTTGCAAACGAGCAGCGGTCTCTCGATCCCGCGGGAACTACACTGCCGTATCAATCGAACAGCAGCAGCGAGAACGCCGCAGGTTCGAGATCCGCGACCGACTGCTCGGCCGCCGGCAGGCGCGTCGTCGCTGCGGCCCAGGCCGCCCCGGAAGTCGGCGGGACCGCAACAAGCTCGTCCAGCGGAATCGCCGCCTCAGCCGTCCACGCGGCGCCGTCCGCCGATTCACCCCGCGCCACATACCACGACGGATTCCACCGCACGTCGCCCCAGCAGCGGTCGGCCGTCCACCCGCGGCAATCGATCACCAGCTCAAACCAAGAGGCATAATCGCGGTCCACGTCGATCAACAGCCGCACGCGGTCGTGGGCTTCAACATCGCCGTCATGCGGCCGCGGCCGAGCGTCCGGCTCATAACTCGCGCCCTCGAGCTTCTGGCACTGCACGGCGACGTATATGTACTCTTCGTCGTACGCCAAGCGGACGTCGGCAGGCAGGGAAGCCGCGTGATCCTGCGAGCTCACGGGCGCGCGTTGATCAACTGCAATCTTCCAGCAAGGGTCGTCTAAGTGCCCGTCCAGATGCGGCGGCGCCTCCGCGGAAACGCACGGCGTGACCGGCTTCGGCGAAGCTTCGGCCGCGCGATCCAACAGCCACTCCTCGGCCCGAGCGCACTGCCCCCACGGGTCGGCCGCCGCCCGGTGCTTCAGCGGCGACAGGAACGCCTCGGAGGACTTGGTCTGCCCGGCCTTCCGCGCCGCTACCGACCGCTGAAAGGCAAGCGCCGGATCATCGGCAAGCCCCGCGTGCGAGCCCATCGCTCGGGTCGCGAATCGGAGGGCGTACAAGGCAAACTGCTCGCCAGCCTTCTCGGCGGCAGGACTCACGGCCGGCCCGCCCTCGACCGACGTCGGCATCTCGCTCAACGCCGCCGCCATTCGCGGCGATAACTGCCGGCGAAGGTTCGCGGTTCCCGGCGACTCGCTGCGCCGAGCGTGCGCAACTTCCCCGCTGGCGTACAACCGCACGAGCCACAGAATCGCGCGGCGCCCGAGCGGCTCATTGGGATACCGCTGGGCCAGGTGCGTCCGCGCATCGGCGGCCAGGTTCAATGCCCCTACTCGCCGATGCGAGGCGGCGAGCTCCTCCAGCAGTTCAGCGCTGATCGCGTCGCCATAGGGACTCGCCAGTTGGACAATCTGCGCCAGCGCTTCAGGCTGCCCCCCGCGATGACGGGCGAGCTGCCGGATCATCTCGACCTCGCGGGCCTGCTCCGCGGAAAGCGGCGGCTGCTGGGCGCCGGGTGTCGCCGCATCGGCCGCCGCCGTCGGCGTGGAATAGGTCGTCGGCTCAATGGACCCTTGAACCGCTTGCCCGTTGGCGACATCGTTTGCCAACAGGGCGACCACAATCGCGTCCAACAACAGTCCGCGCACAAAGGAGAATCGCAGTTCCATGACGCCAATCCCGATCATCCATCGAACAGTGCCCGCGGGATTGTAGCCGCCGCCGCGGGCATCTCCCTAGAGGAGTGTCTCTTGCCTGGTGCGGTCGTAGCGATCGTGCTAGCTACACCGCGCCTAGGGCGAATCGGCCGGCCGGGTGAGCTACACTTGTCTCGCTGAGGTTGCGCGCCCACCCTGAGTCTGCACCGCCTGCCGCCGCCATGTCCGCCGTTCTAAACAGCCCCGAGGCGTCCACGATCGAGGGGATCGTCAATCGGGCCGGCGCGCTCTATTCGCTGCCCGCGGTGGCCGTCGAAGTGCTCAAGCTCACCGAGCAGGAAAAGGTCAACGTAGCGGCGCTAAAGGACTGCATCGAGCGCGATCCGGCACTGACGGTGAAGATCCTACGCGTCGTCAACAGCTCAGTCTTCGGCCTGCCGCGCGAGGTGAGCGACCTCAACCAGGCCCTCGCACTGCTGGGAATCAAGCCGCTCAAGCTGCTGGCTCTCGGCTTCAGCCTGCCGGAGTCGCTGTTCGTGCAGGCGGCCCGCGAGCAGCTCGACTGGTACTGGAAGTCGGCGCTCGTGCGTGCAGTGGCCGCTCGCGAGATCAGCGAGCAATTGTTCAGAAAGCCCGGCGACGACGCCTTCCTTGCCGGGCTGCTTCAGGATCTCGGCGTACTGGTGCTCCTGGGCGAGCTCGGTCGCCCCTACGCCGCGCTGCTTGGCGAAGCCATCGCCGCCCGGGCGGACCTCAGCCAGTTGGAGCACGAGTCGCTGTCGTTCGATCACGTGCAACTCACGGCCGGCCTGTTAGAACGCTGGAATCTGCCTCAGCAACTCGTTGCGGCCATCGGCGAGCCTCGCGACCGCCATCGCTGGGCCCGCAGCAAGGCGGAGCACGCACACCTCGTTCGCGTGCTCCACCTGGCCGAGCTGTTCGCGCAGCTTATCGGCCAGCGTCGCCTCAGCGTGCTCCCCGACATCCTCGAAGTGGGCGAAGCCTACTGCGAGCTCGACAAGCCCCAGCTCAACGAATTGATTCAAGGTCTGGAGCCCAAGGTGCGGCAACTGGCCGGCGTCCTGTCGCTAAGCGTCGAGAATGCCGACTACACGCAGATTCTGATCCAAGCCCATCAGCAGATGTCCCGCGTCGCGGAGTCGGTGGCGGGGTCGCTGAGCCAGGGCATCGCCGCGCAGTCGGCCACGCCGATCGAAAGCGAGCCGGACGAAGTCCATGCACTGGCGCTCGCCAGGCAGTTGCGTGCTTCATTTCAGGATTTTTTCAGCCAGCCGGACGAGGCCCGTGCTGCGACGCGCGAAGCGGCCGCCTTGCCGACGGCATCGTCGCCGAGCCGGGAAGCCTATATGCCGCTGCTCGGCGAGTCGATCGACCGCCGACGCCGGCCCCTCGCGGAACAAGATGATCTGGCGATCCGCCTGACGCTGGCCGTCGGTCGGTGCCGATCGAGCCGCCAGGCGCTGGGCGTCGCTTTGATCGGCGCCGACGGACTGCAATTGCTCACGGAAAGCCAGCGGCATCATCTGGAGCGGCTGCTTCACACCGCCTGCGCGAACCTCGATCTTGATTGCGAAACTATCGAGCGGCCTGGCGAGACGCGCCGCATCGTCGTCATTGCCGGTCGCGATCGCTCCCAGTCGGTGGCGCTGGCCCGTCATGTGGTCGATCGGGTTCGCACGCTCATCATGCAGTTGAATCGGGCCGAGTTGCTTCCGGCGTGCCACGCCGCCGCGGGCGTCGCTTGGGTTTCGACGCCGGCCAAGAACTTCCGTCCCATGAGTCTCTTGGAAACTGCCGAGCGATGCCTGGCGGCAGCGCTCACCAGCGGCGGCGTGAAGAGCCTCGAAGTAAGCTGAGCAAGCCGGGCCATCTCGCCTCGGCGAGTCGCCTGCGGAGACCTGGCCCGGCGAGATCTTGCAATCACCGGCCAGTATGGCCGGGCTATATAACCTGTCCGCCGGCGCCCATCATGGTATGATTTCCGGATGAGCACCGGCGCCCATACGTCTTCCGAATTCCCCGAAGCTGGGAAGTCCGCCGGGCATTCTGCCGCGCCGCCGTCGGTTCCGTCGCCGCCAATCCCCAAGCGGCCGCTCGCGGAAGACGAGTTTCACGATTCGTCCGTCGCGCACCTGCCTGAACTGCGCTACTCCGATCTCGGCCTGCAGCCGCAGCGCCGCGTGATGCTGCCGGTGGTGTTGTTCATCGCCACGTGTTTTTCCACGTTCTGGGTCGGCGTTACCCATTGGGACCCGCTGCGGATCGAGTATTCGCAGACCTGGGAGCATGTCTTCCGTGTGGTTCAGCAGAACTGGGATATCGGCCTTGCGTATATGGGCGCTGTGCTGGCGATCCTGCTCACGCACGAGATGGGCCACTTCCTGCAAACCGTAAAGTACGGCATCCCCGCGAGCTACCCGCTTTGCATTCCGGTGCCGTTCAATCCGATCGGCACGATGGGGGCCGTCATCGGCATGGACGGCGCCCGCGCCGATCGCCGGCAGATCTTCGACATCGGCATCGCCGGGCCGCTGGCCGGATTGGGCGTGGCCCTGCCGGTGCTTTGGCAGGGCGTCAAGCAGCTAAAACTCGGCGGGCCCACCGAGCCGGGCGAGATCGAATTCTATCTGCCGGTGGTCGCCCAATGGATGATGCAATGGGCCCACGCGGGCCAGCCGTGGGTCGCCGACAAGTGGGTGGCCCTTCACGAGCTCGACCCTTACTTCATGGCCGGCTGGGTCGGCATGCTCATCACCGGGCTGAATATGCTGCCCATCAGCCAGCTCGACGGCGGCCACACGATGTACGCCCTGTTCCTCGACCGAGCCCACACGTTCGCACGGCTGTTCATTTCGTTTGCGATTCTTTACGTCGTGATCAACCTCGAAGAGGCCGTCCTCTGGACGCCCATGCTGCTGTTGGTGATCTTCCTCGGCATCCACCACCCGCCGACGCGCGACGACGACGTACCGCTCGGCCCGCTCCGCTGGACCATCGGCCTGGCCTCGCTGGCGATCCCGGTCCTCTGCTTCCCGCTGCTGGGCGTGCGGCAGTGAGAATAATATAGCCCGGCCATTCTGGCCGGATTCCCGTTACTTCACGAGCTGGAGCCCGACTATAATAACCGATGCCACGCTAAAGAGGCTGCTCGTCCTATGTCCGCTGGATTCATCACTGCTGCTGATATGCAAGCCCAACTCGGCGGCATTCCCCTGGAGCGTATCCGCATGGCCCCCCCGCCGGGTATGGCCACCGACGAGGACGCGCTACGGATTCAGGACGCTGAAGGCCGAACTTGCGAGGTTCTCGACGGCGTACTCGTGGAGAAGGCGATGGGGTTCTTCGAAGCCAGAGTCGCGACAGTCTTGGCCTTCATTCTGGAAGGTTTCTTGCAGGAGCACGATCTGGGAATTGCCGTAGGGCCAGACGGCTTAGTGCGCCTGACGACCACGCGGACGAGGGCGCCGGACGTGGCCGTCATTCGCTGGGAGAAGTTCCCACAGCGCCAACTCCCCGCAGCCCCAGTTCCAAACCTGGCGCCTGACTTGACTGTTGAAGTTCTCTCGAAGGGGAATACGCGAAAAGAAATCGAAACGAAGCTGGACGATTATTTCACGGCGGGAGTAAAAGCATCGTGGATCATCGATCCCGCTCGGAAGACCGCCAAGCTTTATCGCAGTCGGACCGATGTAACGGAAATTGACGACAGAGGCATACTGCAAGCGTCGGTATTGCCTGGGTTCGCGTTGGTCCTTGGCGACTTGCTCGAGCGCGCCGGGCAACGAGAGGCAAAATAATCTCGCCCAAGCGGCGCTTTCGTGGTGCGCACCGCTAC
>DASVCM010000458.1:0-4616 GCA_036381635.1 Lacipirellula sp. | reverse complement strand
TGCCCCACAGCTTCCAGCCGTTAGTCATGTGTTCGTCAGAGTAGACGGCCCAATCAAGCAGCCAGTACCAAAGGCAGATGTCGAGCAACCCGAAGCCGACCACGACCAGCCCCATCACCGAGCCGCTGCGGAAGGCGACCTGCAACCCGCGGTTCAGCCCTTCGCTCGCGCCCTGCGCGGTGCGTGACGAGGCGTTCGTGGCCGTCCGCATGCCGATGTAGCCGCACAAGCCCGAGAAGAATCCGCCAGTGAGGAACGCAATCGGCACGAACGGATTCTGGATGCCAAAGTACGCCAGCGCCCCGAGAATGATCACCAGCACGATGAACACCAGCGTGACGACCATGTACTGCCGCCGCAGGTAGGCCATGGCGCCCTCGCGGACGTGCTGGGCGATTTCGCGCATCGTGGCGTTGCCTTCGTTGGCCGCCATCATCTTGCGGTAGAAGTACACGGCGAACCCGAGGGCCAGGATCGAGGCAATCGGCGCCACGTACCACATAGTGGGCCGAAAGTTCACCGCATCCATGCCGCCGGCCGCCGGCGCCGCGGCGTCCGCCGCCGCTTGAGCCAGTGTCAACACGCTCGAAATCGTCATGTACCGATACCTTTTGTCTTCGTTTGCTGCGAACGCCGCTCAGTTACAAGCGGAAGATTGCCAGAAGGGCTTGGCGCGCTGCCGCGCCGAGTAGCGTTGTGCGCCCCTCGACGCGGGTCGAGAAGCTGAATTTGTGGCCCAATTTACGCGAAAGCGGTCAGTTTGCCTACCGGACCAACCCTGCGGAACCGCGGCAATTTTTCTCGCCAATGCGCGTCTATCGCCGGGCCATCCAGGCCCGACGAACTTAGAGCGCCTCTGAGTCGCCGGCCAGGGTGGCCCGGCTATATAGGCCTTCGCCCCACACGGGCTGTGATCAACGCCTGGAGCGAGCCAAAGAAGAAATTCTCCTGCGCCGGCAGATAACGCGCGGCGCCCGGCGTGGCCAGCGCCTTCATCCGAGAGCGCCCCTGTTCACTGAGCTGGTCGCCGTGATCCGCAAGCAGCTTCTCGAGATACAGCCGCACGTATCGTTCCAGCTCACCGTTGCAGGGCTGGTGCTTCTGGATGAAAACAAACTCCCACGACAACCCCTCGTAACCGGCCGCGGCCAGCAGCCGCTGCGCGAATCGCGGGAAGTACGTGCCGATGTAGCTGTCCTCGCTGCCGATCTCGCGATGCTCGGCGCGGCGAACGGTCAGTTCTAAGTCCGGCGGCCAGGAGAGCATGATCGAGTGAATGTTGTCCGTCTCGAGGATCGCCAACAGCCCGCCGGGCCGCAGCACGCGGCGGAACTCCGCGAGCACATGGGGAATGTGCGGGTAGCTCTGCATGCTGTGGCCCGACCAGACAGCGTCGACGCTCGCCTCCTCAAATGGCAGCTTGGTAACGTCCCCCTCGACTAGCCGCACGCGGCGATGGGCAATCGGCTCGCGAAGCCGCTGCTCTGCCGCGGCGAGGAACGCCGTTGACGCATCGATGCCAATGACTTGCCCCTTCGGCAGTCGCTCGGCAAGCAGGCCGCTGAAAAAGCCGTCGCCGCAGCCGGCGTCGATAATTGTTTCGCCGCCAGTAAGCGGCAATCGTTCGACGATTGAGGTGAAGTCGTCGACGAGCGCTTGGTGAAGCGCGTCGAGGCGTTCGGCGTATTCGGGCGGCCCGTTCCTCATGTCCGCCCAATTTGGCAACTCCCGTGCCAGCTCCCAGGCTTCGTACCCCGTACCATGTTCGTCGCAGCTCATCCTTAGTACTAAGTACTGAGTACCTTCAGTGGCCAACTGCCGGGGGCGGTCGCGTCGTATGACGGCGCACCTTACAATACGCGGCGTACCCCAAGGTCCGCTCAACCGGAGGCTTCCATGTTCCGCACGCTACTTACGCTGACGTTCATCCTCGCCGCCATTCAGTTCTCGCTCGGCCAAGAGAAGGAGAAGCAGGTCACGCTCAAGCCGGGAGACAAGGCGCCCACGTTCGAAGCCAAGACCGACGAGGGCAAGACGTGGAAGTCAAAGGACCACGTCGGCAAGAAGATCCTGGTCGTCTACTTCTACCCCAAGGACATGACTTCCGGCTGTACCAAGCAGGCGTGCAATTACCGCGATGCGCAGGAGGAGCTTGAGGAGCAGGACGTTGAGGTGATCGGCGTCAGCGGCGACACGGTCGAAAGCCATCAGAAGTTCAAGGAGGCGCACGACCTGAACTTCACGCTGCTGGCCGACCCCGAGGGGAAGATCGCCAAGGCGTTCGGCGTCCCGGCCCGCGCGATGGGCGACAGCCTGATCGCCTCGCGGTGGACGTTCGTCATCGACCGCGACGGCAAGATCGCCCACAAGGATCAAAAGGTCGACGCGGCGAAGGACACGGCGACCGTGCTGAAGGTTGTTGAAGAGCTGCAGAGGGAGAGCTAATCGAGAGGCGACGCCCTTGCCGCGAGCAAACCTGCTCGCCGGGACGCCGGCGGGCAGGGAGCCCGCGGCTGAGGCGTACTCCTTAAGCTAAACTCCCTAGCCGAGCGAGCGACTCGACCGCTTCTTTCTGTTCTCTGCGCCTCTGCGTGAACCCGTTCTGCGCAGAACAGCGAGTTTCTGCGTTGCCCGTTCAATTGGAACAAGAATCGCACTCGCCGAGCGGCAGGGGCGCTGCGACACTCTGACCGCGGCGCGTTCCCTCGCTTCGGCCTTTACGGTCTCACGTCTTAGGAGGCGCTATGAACACTCGCGTCAAACTCCTCGGCCACCCCATCCATCAGCAACTCATCGTCTTCCCCCTCGGTCTGCTTGGAACCTCGGTTATCTTCGACATCATCCATATCGCCACCGGCAACGAAACGATGGCCCTGGTCGCCTTCTGGATGACGGTCGCGGGCATCGTCGGCGGGCTGGTCGCGGCGCCCTTTGGCTGGATCGATTGGTCTTCGATCCCCAAGGGTACCCGCGCCAAATCGATCGGCCTGGCTCACGGCACGACCAACATGATCGTGGTGATGTTGTTCATCGTCAGCGCCTGGCTCCGCTGGAACGCGCCGACGGAACCCGAGATGCTCGCTCAGGTGCTCTCGTTCACTGCCCTAGCGCTGGCGCTGCTTGGCGGCTGGCTCGGAGGCGAGTTGGTGAGCCGGCTGAGCGTCGGCGTCGACGACGGCGCCCACCTCAACGCGCCGAACTCGCTCAGCGGCCGACCCGCCAGTGAGAATGGCGCCGGACTAACCACTTCCCTTTAAGGCGGAGCGCTCATGGCACTGCCGTCGCTCGCCGAGCGCCGCTTCCGGCCCGAGCTGATGGACGAGCCCGGCCTCGACCTCGCCGAGCACGCCCGAGCGCTCGGCGGCCTGCGGCGACTGAACGTCGCCAGCGCCACGAGCCGCCAGCTTTGGAGTGTGATCGCCGAACAAACCGGGGTGCGGCCAGGCGGCCGCCTGCGGCTGCTGGACGTCGCCAGCGGCGGCGGGGACGTGGCGCTGGGTTTGTGGCGGCTTGCGGCGAGATGCGGCGTCGACCTGCAGATTCTCGGCCTCGACAAAAGCTCGGCCGCTTGCCACCAGGCGTCCAAGCGCTGCCAGCCGGCGGGCGCCGCCATCGCGTTCCAATGCACCGACGTTACGACAGCCGCTCTGCCCAAAGGATTCGATGTGACAACCTCAACGTTGTTTCTTCACCATTTGCTCTGGAAGGACGCGGTCAACGTGCTGGCCAAGATGGCCGCCGCCGGCCAGCTGCTCGTCGTCAACGACCTGCGGAGATCGACCGCCGGGTATGCGATCGCGCACGTCGCCTGCCGAACTTTTACTCGCTCGAAGGTTGTTCGCTTCGACGGCCCCCAGTCAGTCGCCAACGCATATACCGTAGAAGAAGCTCGCGAACTGTGCCGCCTCGCGGGACTCATCGGCGCCCTAGTACGAAGAAGCTGGCCGTGGCGGATGACGATAGTTCACAACAAACCAGAATCCCCCTCCCTCGAAGGGAGGGGCTAGGGGAGGGATTAGCATCGCCCGCAACATCCAATGATCACCAGCCCACTCCGGACCATGCCGCCCTCTGCATTAAACGCTACGCTTGATCAAACGTGGGACGCCGTCGTCATCGGCGCCGGCCCCGCCGGCGCTGTGGCCGCGCGGCAGTTGGCACTGCAAGGTAAGCGCGTGTTGCTGGTCGACAAGAATCGTCTTCCGCGCGACAAGGTCTGCGGCGGCTGCCTCGGCGGAGCCGCTCTCGACGTGCTGCATTCGATGGGGCTTAGCCATGTCCCCGCGATATGCGGCGCTGTTCCGCTGCATACCTTTGCCTTGGCAAGCGATGGCGTCGCGGCCCGGCTACCTATCGGTCGCCGTGCGGCAATCTCGCGCCGCACGCTCGATGCGGCCCTCGTCGAGGAAGCGGCGCATGCGGGCGTCGTTGTACGCGACAGAATGCTCGCGGATATGGCGCCGGAATCTCGTGAACCATTTCGCTGCATAAAGCTGAAAACGGATGCGGCAGAGCATGCCGTACATGCAAGGGTCGCCATCATCGCCACCGGGCTCGCGCCATGCCCGCCAGGCCATGAAACTCTAATCTCGCCCGAGTCGCGGATCGGCCTCGGC
>DASVCM010000457.1:0-2239 GCA_036381635.1 Lacipirellula sp. | reverse complement strand
GCCGCCGCCCGGGCCATTCCGAGCCTGGTCGTGATTCGCCCCGGCGACGCCAACGAAGCGATCTACGCCTGGCGGGCGGCGCTGCGGCAAACGAAGCGGCCCACGGCGCTTGTGCTTACCCGGCAGAATATGCCCACGCTTGATCGCTCGAAGTATGCGGCCGCCGAGAACGCCGAACGCGGAGGTTATATCTTGATCGACGCTCCCGGCGGCAAGCCGGATGTGATTCTATTGGCCACCGGCAGCGAGCTGCACTTGGCGTGCGAAGCGCACGAACAACTGGCTGCCGAGGGGATCAAGGCCCGCGTCGTCAGTTTGCCCTCGTTCGAATTGTTCGAGGACCAGGACGACGCCTACCGCGATCAGGTGCTCCCTGAGAGCGTACGGGCGCGCGTGGCCGTCGAAGCCGGCATCCGCCAAGGTTGGGACCGGTACATCGGCGCCAAGGGCGGCTTTGTCGGCATGAGCGGCTTCGGCGGCTCGGCGCCGGCCAAGGTCGTGTTCGAGCACATGGGCATCACCACCGCCAGCGTCGTCGCCGAGGCGAAACGCGTCCTTAAATAGCCGGGCCATCCTGGCCCGGTGATCTCGCCATTCTGAGCGCAGCGAAGAATCTTGCGCGACGCCAGATCCTTCGCTTCGCTCAGGATGACAAAGGCGCCGAGCCAGGATGGCTCGGCTATATACTTCTAAGCCATGCCGCCGATTTCGATTCCCGGATTCGCTGACCCATTCAGCAGCATCTCGCACCTGGCGGGCGCGGTCGTTTTTCTCATCCTCGGCGTGTTCTTGATCCGCCGGGGCGCCGGCAACCGGGCTCGCGTGATTAGCCTCGCCGTGTTCGTGTTCGGCAGCGTGCTGCTGCTCTCGGTCAGCGGCGTTTATCACATGCTGAACCCGACGGGCGATGCGCGCTATGTGATGCGGAGGATCGATCACGCTGCGATTTTCATCCTCATCGCCTGCTCGTTCACGCCGCCGCATGTCATCCTGTTCCGCGGCGTCGGCCGTTGGGGCGTGCTGCTCTTGGTATGGTTGTTCGCGTTCGTCTCCGTCTCCCTTCGCGGCGTGTACTACGATAGCTTGCCGCAAACGCTGCTTTTGGTGCTGTACCTGGGAATGGGCTGGATCGGCCTGATTGGCGGCACGGCGCTGTGGCGCCGTCACGGGTATTCATTTATCGCACCGATCTTCTGGGGCGGCGTGGCCTATTCGGTCGGGGCCATCATGGAATTCTTGCGCTGGCCCACGCTCATTGCCGGCGTCATTCAGCCGCATGAAGTCTTCCACGTCGCGGTGCTCATCGGCTTGGCGCTTCACTGGTCCTTTATCTACGGCATTGCCGACGGCCGACTCTCGCCGCCCGGCGCAACATCGCCGGAACCGTGAGCCGCTTGTCCGGCTACTCCGCAGCATCGATAATGCGGCGGCCTTGCGTTTTTTGCCTGCTAACTTAGTGATCCCTCCATGCACATGTCAGGACGCGCCTGTTTCGCGCTCATTATCGCTCTGCTTTTGTCGCCGTCCGCCCGAGCCGAGGCCATCCTCGACCGGCTCCCGGCCGACACGATCGGCTTCGCCCATGTCCGCAATCTCGCCGCCGCGAGTGCGAAGATTGAGCGAGTCGCGAGAATCTTTCAAGAAGTCTCGCCGACTTCCATCCCCGCGCCGCTGGACATGATCAAGGCCGCCACGGGCCTCGGCGCCGGCATTGATGAGCAAGGCGACGCCTTGCTCGCGCTACTCCCGGGCGAGCAAGGCGCCGCCGACCCGCGGTTGCTGCTGCTGGTGGCCATATCCGACTATGCGGCCTTCGCCCAATCCATCAGCGGCGACGCGACCGGGGAGATTTCCCGCGTAACGATCGCCGGCGAGGAGGTTCTCGCCGCCAAAGTCGGCGGCTTCGCCGCCCTGATGAATGTTGAGCATCGTGACGAGCTCGAGTCGCTCATCGCCGCCGAACCGTCGAAGAACGCAGCCGGCGTCGAGCCGCTACGAGAGTGGCTCGCCACGACTGACGTCGCCGTGGTGCTCACGCCGTCGGGCCTTAAGGCGCTCGCCGATCTGGGCAAGTCCGACGCCGCCAGGCAGCGGGGCCTCGCGGCGCAGACGCCGCAAGGCCTCCAATCGCTACAGGACATGCTTCAATTCTACGAGCAGATGTTGCAGTTCCTTGGCGCGGAGGTCGAATGCATCGCAGCCGGCCTCAGCATCGATGACGACGCGAATGTGAAGGTCG
>DASVCM010000456.1:0-6085 GCA_036381635.1 Lacipirellula sp. | reverse complement strand
GCAGCCCCGGGCTTCGCCCGGGGGTTGCGCCGCGTAAGGGCGACGCCTCCACCGATGGAAGCCGACCCCCCGGCGAAGCCGGGGGCTACAAGGGTTCTGAAAAGGGAACGTTCGTCCTTACTTCATTCTCGGCAAGCGCCGAGAGCGTGCCGGGGGATCAGGTCAATCTCAACCTGCTGCGCGACGCGCGGCGAGTGACCGCCAATACTTGGCGCGAAGAGTATCGGCCGGAGGGGGTACTCGATACGGGCACAAGCGGCTGGTCGCCGGAGCTTTCGCACGAGGGGCCGGTGCATCTCACGGTGACGTTCGCCGAGCCGATTGATCCTGCGAAGACGCCCTTTCTCACGACGCAAGTTAATTTCGGTATCCACGCGCCGTTGGTCGCGGCGCGGTTCGAGTTCCTGGCACTTACCGGCGAGGATGACGGCAGCGAGTTGCCCGCTGATTTGATTCCGCTCGTGGAAAAGCCGGCGGACCAGCGGAGCGCAGACGAACAACGGCGCGTCGAGCGGTACTTTGCCGCTCATTCCGAGGCGACCAAGCGGCTGCAGATCGAATTGGCGAATCTCGAAGAGCGAAAGAAGGTGCTGACCGAGAAGTTCACGACGATGGTTATGGACGAATCGCCCGAGCCGCGGGAGACGTTCATCCTGGAGCGCGGCAATTACGCGGCGCCGACGGAGAAGGTGACCGCCGGGACGCCAGAAGTGCTTCCGCCGCCGCCCGAAGGGGCGCCGGCGAACCGCCTGGGGCTGGCCCAGTGGATCGCCCAGCCGTCGCATCCGCTCACCGCGCGGGTGGCGGTGAACCGGTTCTGGAAAACGCTGTTTGGCTCGGGGCTGGTGCGGACTGCGGCCGACTTTGGCAATCAGGGGGCGTGGCCGTCGCATCCGGAGCTGCTCGACTGGCTGGCGGTCGACTTCGTCGAGAGCGGTTGGGACGTGAAGTCGCTGGTGAAGAAGACTGTCATGAGCGCCGCGTACCGGCAGACTTCCGCGGTGGATGAAGAGCTGCTCGCACGCGATCCCGGCAATCAACTGCTGGCCCGCGGGCCGCGGTTCCGGCTGTCGGCGGAGTTCATTCGCGATGCCGCGCTGCAGATCGGCGGGCTGTTGGTTCCGCGAATCGGCGGGCCGAGCGTGAATCCGTACACCCCCGCCGATTTGTGGCGCGAGATCAGCCACTACGGCAGCACGCCGGCGACGGCCCAGGCGTTTATCCAGGATCATGGCGACAAGCTGTATCGGCGGTCGCTGTACACGTACTGGAAGCGCACCGCCCCGCCGCCGAATATGGCGGCGTTCGATGCGCCTAATCGCGAGACGTGCGTCGTCGAGCGGCCGACGACGATCACGCCATTGCAGTCGCTGGTGCTGCTCAACGACGTGCAGCTTGTCGAGGCGTCGCGGGCGTTTGCGGAGCGGATTGTTTCGCACGCCGAGCAGGACGGGGCGCGGCTGCGGTGGGCGTTCAAGGAGTGTCTCTCGCGGCCGCCATCGGAGGAGGAATTTGTGGTGCTGGCCAGCGCGCTAAGCCGCGAGCGGCAGCGGTACGCTGAAAATGAGGCCGCGGCGCGTGAGTATTTGGCCAATGGCGAGTCGCCCCGGGATGAGTCGATTCCCGCGGCCGAGCACGCGGCGTGGTCGCAGGTGGCGGCGCTGCTCTTGAATTTGAGCGAGACGGTGACGCGGAATTGATTTTCGAAACTAACTCCACTTAGTCCCGATTAATAAAACCTATGTAACCGCAAGTTCCGGAGCCGCAACGCGGCGATGGTTAATAGCCAGGGGCGTAAGCCCCTGGAAACGGCGACGAGGTTAACGGGAGCCCCACGGGGGCGATGGTAGGCGTCGATACCATCGCCCCGCTGGGCCTCTCAGCCAATTTGCCGCACATTCCAGGGGCTGACGCCCCTGGCTATTGACCATCGGCCCCTTGGGCCTCTGAAAATGAATAGCTTTCAATGATCGCGGCTAAATGAGGTTCGATGATGGCAATGCCGATTGATGATCATCTGCTGCAGCTCAATCGCCGCACGTTTCTTGGCCGCACGGCGGGAACCCTGGGGAGTGCGGCGCTGGCTACGCTCGTCGGCGGCAATTTGGCGCGGGCAGCGCGAATCCCCTCTGGACAGTCGCCCTCGGGGACGGGCGGGCTGCTGAATCTGCCGCACTTTGCGCCGCGGGCGAAGCGGGTGCTCTGCCTGTTCCAGTCCGAGGGCTTTTCGCACGTCGATTTGTTCGATTACAAGCCGACGCTTGCCGCTTACCACGGCAAGGAGATTCCGCCTTCGGTGAAAGGCGATCAACGGCTCACCGGCATGACTTCCGGGCAGAGCGCCTACCCGGTCGTCGCGCCGTTGTGGCCGGGGCGGTTCTGCGGCGAGCAGCAGACATGGATGAGCGATCTGCTGCCGCACATGCAGGGGATCGCCGACGAGTTGTGCATCATCAAGTCGATGCACACTGAGGCGATTAACCATGACCCGGCGATCACGTACATGAGCACCGGCAACCAGCAGCCGGGATACGCCAGCATGGGGGCCTGGGTCAGCTATGGCCTGGGGAGCGAGAACGAGAACCTGCCGACGTTCATTGCCATGGTGTCGCAGGGTTCGGGGAAGAACCCCGGGCAGCCGATTTTTTCGCGGCTCTGGGGGAGCGGATTCCTGCCGTCATCGCATCAGGGCGTCGGCTTGCGGCCGGGATCGAACCCCGTGCTGTATCTGCAGGACCCGCCAGGGACGACGCGCGAGCAGCGGCGGGCGATGCTTGACGATTTGGCGCACTTGAACCATCTGCGGGCCCGCGAGTTGGGCGATCCCGAGACGCTCGCGCGGATCAACGCCTATGAAATGGCGTTCCGCATGCAGGCCTCTGTGCCGGAGTTGACTGATACCTCGGGCGAATCGCCGGCGACGCTCGCCGACTACGGCCCCGAGGTGGCGAAGCCGGGGAGCTACGCGGCGAATTGCCTGCTCGCCCGGCGGCTACTGGAGCGCGGCGTGCGGTTCGTGCAGCTCTTCCACCGCGGCTGGGATCAACACATCGCCATCGAGCGGCAGCTTCCCAACCAGTGCCGCGACGTCGATCAGCCGACCGCCGCGCTGGTGAAGGACCTGCGGCAGCGAGGATTGCTCGAGGATACGCTGGTGCTATTCATCACCGAGTTCGGGCGGACGGTCTTCTCACAGGGCGCCCTCGGCTCGCCGGGGATGGGCCGCGACCACCATGGCCGCTGCTTCACCGTGTGGCTGGCCGGCGCAGGCGTGAAGCGCGGAATCGAATACGGCCGGACCGACGATTTCTGTTACAACATCGTCGACAACCCCGTCCACCTGCGGGACCTGCACGCGACGATTCTGCACACGCTGGGGATCGACCACGCGCGGTTCACGTATCCCTTCCGCGGCCTCGACACGCGGCTGACGGGCGTGGAAGAGGCGCATGTGGTCACGGATATTCTGACGTGACACGCATTGCAGCCCCGGGCTCTGCCCGGGGGTTGCGTGACGTTTGGGCCACGTCCGTCGTGATGGTAACCGATCCCGGCCAGAGGACGAGGCTTAGAGTACGGAATCGGCCTGTTCGCGGCGGGCGGCGATTAGCTTGGGCTCCAGCCGCGCCCGCAGCCCCGGCTCGCGGCGGATGGCTTCCTCCAGGTCGGCGATCCCCCGGTCCCATTGCTCGAGCTGCAGGTACGCCTCGCCGCGGAGGGCGTACGTGGCCGCATCGGTGGGGTCGGCATGGAGCGCGTCGGTCGCCGACATCGCGGCCCGGTTGGGATTCTTCAGAGCCATGTGGGCCCTGGCCTGCAGACGGTGCGTTTCGGCCGACTCCGCGCCGCGGTTTTCCGCTCGCCGCAAGTCTTCCAGGGCCGAGTCGGGAAAGCCCATGGCGAGCAGTGTTTCGCCGCGGCGGAGGTAGGCCTCCTCGTAGTCGGACTGCAAGGCGATCGCCTCGGTGTAATCGATGATGGCCTGATCGTTCCGGCCCGCGAGTTGATGCTCGCGGCCGCTGTCGAACTTCTGCAGGGCCCGATCGTCGATCACCGGCTTGGCGACGGTTTGCTCGATGGGTTCGCTCGCGCCCGCCGGCTCTTCGACGGCGACCGTCGCGACGACTTCCGTTTCGGCAACGCCAGGATTCAGTTCCCGCGCTCGGGCGAACTTCGCTTCCGCGCCTTCCGCGTCGCCGTCGACGGCGAGCTGGCTTCCCCACTGGGCATAAGCCTCGGCGAGTCGCGGCTCGAGCGTCGCCGCCAGCGAGGCGTCCTGCTGGATCGCCTGCTCCCAGTCGGCGACCGCGCGGTCCGGCTGATCTCGCCGCATGTAGACTTCGCCGCGCACCTGGTAGGCGCCGGCGTTGTCGGGCGTCAGGCGGATGGCTTGCGTCGCGTCGTCGAGCGCCTTGTAGGTATCGCCAACTTCCAGATAGGCGCGAGCGCGTTGCTCGCGCATGGCGCCGTTGTTGGGAAGCAAATCGATGGCGTCGCTGAAATCTTCAATCGCCGTGTCCGGGAAGCCCGCTTTGAGGTACGCCAGCCCGCGGGAGAAATAGACGTTCGCTTCGTCTTCGTTGACGTTGACGATAACGCGGTTTTCTCGAGCCTTCTTCAGCGCGTCGGTAAAGGCTTCGATCGCCTCGTCGTAGTTTCCTTCGTCGAGAAGCCGCTTGCCGGCTTCGACCTTGGCGGGCGCCTCGACCGTCGCCCGCGGGGCGATCGGCGCGGCCGCGACGCCTTCGACGCGATCGTCGTCCTCGTCGGCATCGGCGCAGCCGAGACACGCCAGCACGGCAACCAGGAGTGCGGCGGCCCCGAAAGCGGAAAGGTAGTTGAAGAAGGATCGGTGCATTGCGTCACCATAGGATGAGGGCGATCACAGCGTTCATTATATTTGCGGTTATTTGGAACCGCCAATCAAGCTAGCTCTCGAGCAGTGATGCCCTTGCCGAGGCTAGTCCACGCCACTGCCGGCGTCTTCCGAAAAATCCGGCCGGACCCCTCGGCGGACCTCGGGGTGACAAGGGCAAATGGCATCACGACTAATTCCCGGACTCCTCGACGGACCTCCGCGCGACGGGTTTCGGAGCCGCGCCGTCGATAGGAAAGTGATTCATTTGCGCCGCAAGAATTGCTGGGCGGCCTGGTTCAACTCGCTCACCCGCTGCTCGACTTCAGCCGCGCTGAGCTCCGCTTCCGATAAGTTGCGAGATGCAGCGATGTGCTCCAAGCGGGCGGCTGCGCCGACAACCTCGTGCGCACTCAACGTGGCCGCCAGCCCTTTGAGGCTATGGGCGGCGCGCTGCAGGCTGTTGCCGTCGGAGGCGGCAACGGCCTTGTGAATCTTCTCAATCATCGCGGGCGCGTCTTCCAGATAAATCTGCATGATGTCGCGGAGCAGGTCCTCGTCATCCCCCAACCGGTTCAACGCGTCGCGTACATTCATCACCTCGCCCGCCGACGGTGATTGATCGCTTCGCGAAGGAACGGTGCTCTTCATGGCATTCACGCGAGCAATGCTGGGTTCAGTTCGGCTTGGTGGATGAGCCGCTGCCTGTTATCGATCTGTTCGACATCGGGAACGGCAAACAGTGTGCCGCGCCGCAGCCGGTTAGCGTTGCGAAACTACGTTCACCCGCGGTTCATCCTGGCCGAAGTTCGCTCAGTTCGGGCGGCGCGTCGAAAAGCGCCCGGTAATTGACCGCAAAACCGTGAGGTTTTCACTTGGCACATCACTTGCAATGGAGGTTTTCGCCTGCAGCGGGTACGAACAACACGCTCCCGTGCGAGCATTCACCCATACAAGAAACGAGGCATGAATCGCGACGGTAACAGTTTGATGAGTCGAGCTACCAGCCGCAGCGGCAAGATCAAGTACGGTATCTTTGCCTGGTTACTCGGATTGCCGCTGCCCATTATTCTGTTGGCGTTATTTTTCGGCGGCTGCGACTTCTAGCCGTTGTGGCGCCGCTTCGAGCAAACAGGCGCGGCCTGTTAACTATACGAGAGTTGCGGGAACTTTGATCCAAACACTAGGCACTTTGAAAGGGTACGGACATGTCCATGAAATTCATTAGCC
>DASVCM010000455.1:0-6611 GCA_036381635.1 Lacipirellula sp. | reverse complement strand
CGTAAACCAAGCGGAAAAGTCGAAGTGTGCCGGGGCAATCGCCTGGGCGCCAGATGGCAAGCTCGAAAAGTCGAACTTAAAAATCATATACTCCTGTGCGGCGGCTCCGGCGGCAGGCGACGGATAGTCAGGACTTGCAGTGTTCATGAGCTGCTGGTGCAGCGATTCATTGAACTGGCGAATATCCAGATTCGCGTCCGGCAGGCCCGACGAAATAACTGCGTCCTCGATCGCGACTCCGACGTTCGAAGAATCAACGCGTCCAGACTCCTGGGCGCATGCTGCAGAACTGTAGGCAAGCGCAACGGCGCACATGGCGACGTTGCCAATTCGTCGCGTTGCAAGCGTGTTCAATCGCACCCGCAGGCCGGTCATGTTGATGGCTCGTCAACCACAGGATTTCGCCGCCAAGTACCCAAAAGGATGCCCGCACGACAGCCATTAATCAAGCTTTGGACGAGTTCTTGAGGCGGCCTAAAAAATCGTTGCCAGCTAGCCACATCATCCTTGGGCGCACAAAAAAGCGTTGCTATTGGATAGCAACGCCCTCGATGCGCCGTGGATTACGCTTGCCATCGGCAAGCATCTGCCCCGTGGCGCGTGTCGATTCCCGGCCCATTGCCGTAAGCCAGCTTAGGGCGGCCTCGGCGACTCCATGGGCTCAGTCGCATGCAAATTAGGGTATTTACCCCAATTCGTCCAGACCGGAATTAGCAATTGCGGCGGCGATTGCACCGGCGACCGCCAAAGACAGGTCTCACACTTCATTGGCCGACGTCGGGTTGCCGGCCGAGTAGCCACAAGCCAGCAAGGAGCTTGACGGGCCGGCGTTACCTGTCGCAGGTTTCAGTTTGTGCACGCCGCCCACAGCTAGGACACTCGATCTCGTACCGAGTTTCCGTGAGCGTTCGTTCCACCATGCCGGACTCCGCCATACCAATCGCGCGGTAGAAGTACTGAATGCCATGCACTAGCGAGGGCGCGCCGCAGACGCGACCGTCAGGTAATACTCGATTGCAGGAAATCACTTGCATCGTCATGCACACGGCCTGAGCTTATTAGGGTATTTACCCTAATCGGTGCCGGCCATCTGCTAGACAGCGGTTCACATGCTTCATCGCTAGCAGCAGCGCAAAGCGGCACGGCTGTGCGCGTGTGACTCCCGCTTTACTCGTTCGCGGACCCGGTGACCAAGACGTGGATTTTTGCGGACACTGCTACGGACGTGCACCTATGCCGAGCGTGCACCGGTAAATCTATGGGAGGCGCGCAATCACGGATAAGTTAATGCGTTGGCGACGAAGCTGTCGCAGCAAAAAGAGCTACGCGACCCTTGAAACGCAGCAATTCAATTGCAGATGTGCGTCGACCTCCCTAAACGACGAAACCTCGCCGCAAGAAGTTTCTTCGAAGAAACAACTTGCGGCGAGGCTTAACAGCTCCCCCGGTAGGACTCGAACCTACGACCCAGCGGTTAACAGCCGCTTGCTCTACCGACTGAGCTACAGGGGAATGGGTCGCGCAGAACGCGGTGAATCCCTAAGAATATCTCGCTGCCCGCGGCCGGACAAGGGCCGCGGGCGACAGACTGCCGGCGGCGGAAGCTGCGCGGATTAGGTTGTGCAAGTCGCATCGGTTCAGCCGCTTGGGGCCGGCAGGACCTTTTCCATCGTCAGGCAGTTCCCGCAGGCATTATACCGGACGCTGGTCATGTAGGCTTTCATCAGGGTGAGACCGCGGCCGCCTGGGACCTCCAGTCGATCGGCGCAGCGGCAGTCGGGTACTGCAGATGGCTCGAATCCCGCCCCCTCGTCGGTCACCTGCACCCAGAATCTGCTCGGGCTGAGCTTGCACTCGATGGCCACCCGCTTGGCCGGGTCCTCCTTGTTGCCGTGGCGGATGGCGTTGGAGATCGACTCCTCCAGGGCCATTCTCACGGCAAACAGGTCGCTCCTCTGCCACCCGAGCTCCTCGAGCTGCTCCAAGACCGATTCAATGAATGCATGATAATCCGAAAGCGAGCTTGGTAGCGACGCTTGGAGCGTGCGAGCGGGCTGTTCGGTGGGCGACGACATGGCTGGCGTGCGGTCCACGGTTGGCGCGGGACGTTAAAGCACTGCCAGTGCGTCCGCTTCGCTATCCTTAATCTTAAACAGCTTGTCGAGGTTCGTGATGGCGAAGACCTGATAGATCTCCGGCGAGATGTTGGTGAGTATCAACTCCGCGCCGATCCGCTTCGCCTTCTTCTCGAACGTGATCAACTTGCCGAGGGCCGCGCTTGATAGGAACTCAACGTTCGCAAAGTTGAGGACGATTTTCTTACGATCTTCCTTTTCGACCAGATCGAATAGCTCCTGGCCTAGCTCCTGGATGGCCACGGGATCAATGATCTTCTGATCCTTAAAATGGATGACCGTGATGCTGGCCGATTCGTTGATCTGTAGGCGTTGCGGAGTGGCCATGGCGATGGAAGCTTGCGGGGCGGCAGTAATCAAAAACACCACGTCGCCAAGAGCTCTGCTGCACGTACTGCAGCGATGCATTCGGCGACTGCAGTCGATGATATCTGCGCGCTACTCAATGTCAAGCGGGCTAACGGTTTGCGATCGATTGGCATGGCCACAGTCCGCGCAGACCCACGCGAGCGCCTCTCCTGTCTCGCACGCCTGGGCACGTTCGAAACGCCCTGCCGTTAGCGCTGCGTTTCCACCTCCGGTGGCGCAGGCGTCGACTCCAAGAGATCTTCCGGCGCTGGCGGCGGCGCCGCGGCTTTGTAGACCGCGCGACTGATTAGCAGATAGTTGCGTCCGGAGAATTCGGTAATTGTGCCGCTAACGCTCCAGATGATGCTCTCCGGTTCTTCAACCGTCTTGAGCATGCGCAAGATGCGTTCGAGATTGAGATTAGGCAGGCCAGCAATCCGGCGCCCCTCTTCGTCGATAAACGTCAGCGCATCGCCGCTCTGGCTAAAGTGCCCAGTGGCGTCGCGCAGCCGCGTCCCCTCGCGCAGCCGCAGTCGGGCGAGTTCGAGGTCCTGCTCAGCTTTCGTTGACAGATGACCTCGCGGCGGCTCGCGCCGCGACGCGTCAGCAGTCGACGAGGCGGCCGCAAGCGCCGTCGTCGGCTGCAGTTCCTCGGCGACAATCCCAACTGCCGGGGCCGCCAATGCAGCCGCGGCCGTCAACCCAACTGCGGAAGTGATGCGACGCATAATCGCGGCCTCGAATTGCGATGGAGCGCGGGCGGTCGATATCGAAGGCGAATAATTCGGGACTACGTCCCCGGCTTCTTCATGGCCAAGCTGTGGAGGATCAGCACGCTGCCGATCGACATCAAACACCAGCCAAGCCACTCGGGCGGATGGATGACCTTTTGCGGGCCGGCCCCCAGGTCGCTAGTGATCGCGAACATCGTCGCCTCCGCGCCTTGGCCGCCGGCGCGTTCGGCCAGGAATCGTGTCGCTTCGTGCGTGAGCGTATAGGAGCTGACCATCCGCACCTGGACGCCGAGCAAAAGCACGACCAGCCCGATGAAGAAGTATTGGTTGCGATTAAGTTCCATGGTCGCGCAGCTCCGCTCGGGAGGCGTGGGGACGCGCGCATTCGATGCACGGCGGTGCGACGGCCGCCGCGCAGGCTACATCTTTCCTATCGAGCGCCCGCCAAGTTTCGCTGAAGAGCACGCCGCGAAGTGCCGATGCAACCAGTCCTGCGGACGATGCGGGCTGCGGGCGAAGTGTAGTCATCTCGCTCCGCGAGATGAAATCCTCTCGCGGAGGGAGAGGAATACACGGTCCGGGCAATAGATCAGCGCATTTGCGGTTGCAGCAGCTCATCCAGACCGTTCTGCAGCGCATCGCTCGCCGCAGACTCAAGCAAGTCGCCGCGCTCCGCCCGGAAAATGGCCATCGCGACCTCCGGATGCTGCTGCCAGTCCGCCGGCGTGAAATTGCGGATGTCGACGTACGCGCCGGCGAGCTTGGCGTCGACTTTCGGCACCAGGTGCATTCCGTCGCGCGCCTGGACCACGTGGAAGTTCAGGACGACATAGATAAGAAGTCCGCCCGCAACCATGCCGAAGATGAACGTTGAGAGACGCCGCATGGTTTCACTCCCTTGAAGTCCGATGGCCGGCGAGGGTGTTCAGGCCGGTACAATCAGCAGAATCAATCACGAATCCATCCGCCACCGCCAATCGGTACGAAACGGGGCCGCGCTCGGTTCGCACGGAAGCTGGCCGGCGGCTGCTTGCAGCGGCCGAAAGCGCGTTGCGAGCCGAGGGGTTTGCTTGACAGGGTAACCGCCACTGCCAATTCTGGGGAGGGCGATCCCGCCGCGCGATCGGATGTTGGCTTGGAGCTTGGAGTTAGCGCAATCTGCCGGCGCTAGGTGATTGGCGCGAAGCGCGAAGACCATCATTTGCGCTATATAACGCTATATAAGAAGTCATGGCTCGTCTTTCACACTGCCTTCGAGCACGTTGCGTGCGAGCGCCGCTAACGCTGGCCTGCTGCGCGATCTGGGCTGCAATAAGTGGATGCGATCAAGCGGCGGAAAACGATTCGGCAACAACAAGCATCACCGCCGCGCCCCGGCAGGTTGTGGCGCTTGGGCGGTTGGA
Organism: Lacipirellula sp.; assembly: GCA_036381635.1. Lineage (GTDB taxonomy): Bacteria > Planctomycetota > Planctomycetia > Pirellulales > Lacipirellulaceae > Lacipirellula. The sequence continues at coordinate 1,991 of DASVCM010000455.1, read as the reverse complement.
GCCGGCTGGCGGCATCATTTCCATCAGCGCACTGCCGGGTGAAAAACTAAAGTCCTTCGCTCCGGGCGTGAAGCCAGGCGCCCAGGTAGCCGCCGGCGCCGAACTCGCTCGCACCGAAAGCTTTGACCTGCGGCAGGCTCAGGTCGAAGCGGCTGACCTCAAGTTGGAAACGGCTCGCAAGCAGCGCGACCAGGAGCGAATCGCGGCGACTGCCCAATTGGACCAGGCTCTGGCCGCACAGAGTCAGGCTGAGGCGAAGTACCAGGAAACGCTCGCCCAGCAGGACCAGTTGCAAAACCTGGGCGAGGCGGCGGCCATCGCTCAGGAGGATCTCGCACAACTCGAGCGGCTGGCCGCGTCGGACGTGGAGCTCATCACCGACCAGCAACTCCGCCGCCGGCGCAACGCCGCTCAGCGCGCCGCGCAGGAGTACGAAGCCGCGGCGGCGGCCTACCCGCACGCCCTGGAAGCGGCGAAAAAAGCCGTGGAGGCCGCCGCAGCCAACGTGGCGCTCGCCCGAGAGAATCTTGAGCTCCTCAGTCAGGTCGACCAGACGGCCGTCGCCGAGCTGGAAAAGCGCGTTGCCGAAGAAACCCGCGCCCAATCCATCCTGCGAGCGCCGAAAGTCGAGGGCGGCTCCACGGAGTTCACCGTACTGCGCACCATGGTGCAGCCCGGCGAATTGATCTCGCAATTGCCGGTGCTGGAGATCGGCGACCTGAGCAAGATGGTCGCGATCGCCGAGGTGTTCGAGGCGGATGCCAAGGAGCTATCCGTGGGCCAGAAGGCGCGGATTCGTAGCGCGGCCTTCGCCGGGAAGTATGCCAACGGCGCCGCCGACGGCGGCGGCATCCCCGGCACAGTAACCCACATCGGCGCAATGGTGGCCAGCCCTGGACTGACGAATCGAAACCCGCTCGCGCCGGCCGATCGTTCGGTGGTCGAAGTCCGCGTTGCGATCGATCCCGCGGATGCAGAAGCCACCGCCGAGGCGGCCCGCCGCGTCGGTTTGCAGGTGACGGTCGAGTTCGGCGAGAAGCCTGATGCGCCCCCGCGCCCGGCAGAGCCATGAAAACGCCGCTCGCCTGGAAGAACCTTGTGCACAACAAGGTCCGCACGGCGGTCGCGCTGGCCGGCGTGGGGTTTGCCGTGATCCTCATCTTCATGCAGCTTGGCTTTCTCGGCGCCGTGCGAAAGACCGCCACCCAGATTTACGACGCGCTCCAGTTTGATCTGATGCTCCGCTCACCGGCGTATCTGCACCTCACGGCGCCGCGGACATTTCCTCGCGAGCGCGTATTCCAGGCCGCGTCGCTGCCTCAGGTCGAAAAGGCCCGCCCCTTCTACCTGGAATTGAGCGAGTGGCAGGTGCCGCAGGCCGACGACGTCCCGCCCGACCAATGGCAAGGCGACTGGCGCGGCATCATCGCGATGGGCGTCGATCCCAACGATCCGCCGTTCATCCCGGAGGAGCTGCGCGAAAAGTCGCGGCGGCTCACCGACCCACGGTTCGTGTTGATCGATCGAAAGAGCAAGCCGGAGTTCGGCCCGCGAAATGGCGTCCGCTTCAGCGAGCAGGACATCGGCGTCGAAACAGTGCTCGGCTCGGGAAGAATCCAGATTGTCGGAACCGTCGCCCTTGGCACCGGCCTGGCGGCCAACGGCGCCTGCATTGCCAATTTCGAGGGCTTCGCCCGGGCGTGCCCCTGGCAGCCGCTGGACGAAACCAACTTCGGCCTCATTACCCTGGCGCCGGGCGTCGATCCGAACGAGGCGAAAGCTCGCGTGCAGGCCCTGCTCGGTCCGGTTACCACCGACGCAACGGCGTCGGCGCGACCAGCCGACGTCGAAGTCCTCACGCGCGACGACGTCATCCAGCGCGAGGAGTACCGCTGGGTCGTGCAGACCCCGCTCGGCAGGATTTTCACCTTCGGCGTGTGGGTCGCCATGTTCGTGGGCGTGGCGATCGTCTACCAGGTGCTGTCGACCGA
>DASVCM010000454.1:0-4858 GCA_036381635.1 Lacipirellula sp. | reverse complement strand
CCGCTCCACGCTGATCCCGGTCCTCGCCGTTCCGGTGTCGCTGGTAGGGACGTTCTTCTTCCTCCAGTTGTTTGGCCTCTCGATCAACCTCATTACGCTGTTTGCCATGGTGTTGGCCATCGGCGTCGTGGTGGACGACGCGATTGTGGTGGTCGAGGCGGTGCACGCCAAGATGCACGAAAAGCATCTTTCGCCTTACCGGGCCTCCATGGAGGTCCTTCATGAGATCAGCGGCGCGATCATCGCGATCACCTTGGTGATGACCGCCGTCTTCGTTCCCGTGACCTTCATCCCCGGGCCGGTCGGCACCTTCTACCGCCAGTTCGGCATCACGATGGCCACGTCGATCCTTCTCTCCGGTCTCGTGGCGCTGACGCTGACGCCGGTGCTTTGTGCGATGGTTCTCAAGGCCCACGCTCCCGCGAATCACGCAAGATCGTGGCGCGGTCCCAAGGCCATCCTGCTGTACTTCGTTGGCGGCTTGCTCGTCTTAGGGCTAACGTATCTGGCGTACCGCTTGTGGGGGCCGGTCGGGTTTCTGTTCATTCTGTTGCCCGTACTCCAGCGCCCTTTCAACTACTTGGTCGAGAAGGTCACTGCCGGTTACGCCGGCATACTGGGCCGGATCGTCACGCGCCGCCTGCTGAGTCTCGCCGTCGTCGGGGCCTTTGCCGTCGGCATCTACGCGGTAAACAGCCAGCTTCCGACGGGTTTCATCCCCGGCGAGGACCAGGGGATCGTCTACGGAGTCATTCAGACGCCGCCGGGCTCCACGCTCGAGTACACCAACGCCAAGTCTCGGGAGCTCGAGGAGATCGCCAAAGAGATTGAAGAAGTCACCTCCGTCACCTCGTTGGCCGGTTACGAAGTGCTAACCGAGGGCCGAGGCTCGAACGCCGGCACGTGCATTATCAATTTGAAGCCTTGGGACGAGCGCGAGCTGACCGCGCGCCAGATCATCGAGGAGCTCGAGGAAAAATGCCATCGAATGACTAACGTCAAGCTCGAGTTCTTTGAGCCTCCCGCGGTGCCAGGCTTCGGCGCCGCCGGCGGTTTCTCGATGCGGCTTCTCGATAAGACGAACACGAACGACTACAAGCGGCTCGGCGAGGTGGCGGATAAGTTCATGCAAGCCTTGGCCGAGCGCAAGGAACTGAGCAATCTTTTCACCTTCTTTACCGACGACTACCCCCAGTACGAGCTGATCATCAACAATGACGTAGCCATGCAGAAGGGCGTGTCCATCGGGACCGCCCTGAACAACCTTAACATCCTGATTGGCAGCACGTACGAGCAAGGCTTCATTCTCTTCAACCAGTTTTACAAGGTCTACGTGCAAGCATCGCCAGAGTTTAGGCGGTTTCCCGAAGACCTGGAGAATATGTTCGTCAAGAACGAGAGCGGCGAGATGGTCCCTTACTCCTCGTTTATGTCGATTAAACCGAAGCAAGGTCTGAACGAAATTACCCGATATAACCTGTATCCGTCCGCATCTATTCAAGGCGCCCCGGCCTCCGGCTTCAGCAGCGGTCAAGCCATTCAGGCGATCCAGGAGGTCGCCGCCCAGACGCTGCCGCGGGGGTATGGCGTCGGCTGGGAGGGCCTCTCGTATGACGAGTCAAGAAAAGGGAATGAGTCGGTTTATATTTTCCTCATCGTTGTCGCCTTCGTTTATCTCGTGCTAGTAGCGCAATATGAAAGCTTTATGCTGCCGCTGGCCGTGATCCTGTCGCTGCCGATCGGAGTGTTCGGATCTTTTTTCTTTCTCCAGGCGATGGGATTGGCCAACGACGTTTACGCCCAAATTGGTCTGATCATGCTGGTCGGTCTACTCGGCAAGAATGCCATTTTGATCGTCGAATTCGCGGTGCAACGTCGCCATGAAGGCCTGCCCATTCACGAAGCGGGCATCGAAGGAGGAAAACTGCGGTTCCGGCCGATTCTGATGACTTCCTTCGCCTTCATCGCCGGTCTGCTCCCGCTGGTCTTTGCGCATGGCGCCGGCGCCATCGGAAATCGCACGATCGGCACGACGGCCGCCGGCGGAATGTTGGTCGGCACCGTGATCGGGGTCTTGGTGATCCCCGGACTCTACTACTTGTTCGGCAGGATTGCCGACGGTCGCAGCCTTATCAGGGATGAACATGATGAGCCGCTCACCGAGCTGTTCGAGCGCGAAAAGTAAATGCCGCGCTCTTCTGGCAGCGATTATTAGCAGCTTCATGCTGGTGTTGCCGTCCTGTTGCCTGCCCAAGCTTCAGTGCGCCGAGCAAGGACAGCCGCTGCCGGATACCTTCAATGGCGCCGCTAGCGCGGAAAGCTCGGCGCACATTAGCTGGCGCGATTTCTTCAGTGATCCCGCGCTCACCGGCTTGATCGACCAGGCCCTCGCCGGCAACCAGGAACTCAAGATTCGGAACCAGGAAGTTAGGATCTCGAACAACGAGATCATGGCGCGAATTGGCGAATATCTCCCGTTCTTCAATTTGGGAGCTAGCGCGGGAATCGAGAAATCCAGCCGCTTCACGCGCGAAGGCGCCGTCGAGGATCAACTCGACGTGGCGCCCGGCAAGGGCTTCCCCGAGCCGCTGCCCGATTTCCTCGTGGCCGCCGACGTCTCCTGGGAGATCGACATCTGGAGAAAGCTGCGAAACGCCAAGGACGCCGCCATCATGCGCTATTTCGCCACCGCGGAAGGGCGGAACTACTACGTGACTCGGCTGATCGCCGAAGTCGCGGAGAACTACTACGAGCTTCTCGCGCTGGACAATCGATTGCGAACTCTTGATGCGACAATCGCAATCCAGGAGCGAAGCCTCGAAATGGCCGAGGCCAAGAAGCAGGCGGCACGCGGCACCGAGCTGGCGGTTCAGCGATTCCAGGCCGAGGTCCGCAAGAACCAGAGCGAAAGGCTAATCATCCAGCAAGAAATTATCGAAGCCGAAAACCGAATCAACTTGCTCGCCGGCCGCTTCCCACAGCCCGTCGAACGACAATCGGTGAACTATATCGACCTGACGTTGCCGCCGCTGAGCGTCGGCGTGCCGTCGCAACTGTTGCAGAACCGCGCCGATATCCGTCAAGCCGAGCGCGAGCTAGCGGCGGCTGGGCTCGACGTGCGCGTCGCCCGCGCCCGCTTCTATCCGTCGCTGACGTTGCACGCCGGCGTCGGCTATCAAGCTTTCAACACGAAGTACCTGTTTGTGAGTCCCGAATCGTTGATTTACAACGCCGCGGGCGACCTCGTCGCGCCGGTAATCAATCGCCGGGCGATCAAGGCGGACTATCTCAACGCGAACGCCAGGCAATTGCAGGCCGTCTACGAGTACCAGCAGGTGATCCTCACCGCATTCACGGAAGTCATCAATTACCTGGCCAAGGTCAACAACTACGGCCAAAGCATCGAGCTCAAAAAACAGCAGTTGGCCTCGCTCGAGGCTTCGGTCGACGCCGCGATCAATCTATTTCAGAACGCCCGCGTCGAATACGTGGAAGTGCTGCTGGCCCAGCGCGATCTCATGGAAGTCCGTTTGGTCTTGATCGACACCAAACGTCAGCAACTGATCGCCATCGTCAACGCCTATCAAGCCCTCGGCGGCGGCGGCGCGGCCGTTTACGAACTACCGGCCGGCGGCGCGGGCAATCCGACTGAGGAAATCATTCCGTTGCAGCAACCGCTCCAACTCCGGCCTGGAGAGGAAGTCATACCGCCCGCCGAGGCGCCGGCAGAGCCCGAGCCGGAGTTACTCCCGCCAGTGTAGCGAAAAAGAGTGGTCCTCTCGCCGGAGCGAGAGGAAACCATCTTGCGGAGCAAGATGCCTACTCTAGTCCAGCGAAATCGTCCGCGCCAGCGGCTGCAGCACGGTGTCGATCACGTGGTTGTCGACCACGTCGCGGCAGACGTCCCACAGCCGGTCGAGCATGCCGGCGTACGTCTGATTCGCCGGCAGGCTGCCGTACTGGCGGGCGGTGACGTACACGCTTAGCTGCTCTTCTTGGAATTCGCCGGTGCGGATTTGATAGGCGTTCGTCCGGGCTTCGATGTTGAATCGGCACTGGATGCGGCAGTCCTCGTCCAAGGCGAATGTGAACGAAGGCTCATAGTTGATGATCGTCGCGCCGGGAATCGAGGTCAGCCGCTCCAGAGCAGGGCAGACCCCCAGCGCCTCGGCGATGAGTTGGTTGTGGTTTCCCCGGTAGGTGAAGTCGAAGCCCATCAACAGATCGAGCGCCTCGCAGTCCAGCGGGCTGACGCTTAGCGCGTACGGCGCCAGCTCCAGCACGCGGCGATGCTGGTCCAGCGCCCCCTCGACCGTCGCGGGGTTCACTTGTCCCGAGCAAATCCGCCGCGGCTCGATCGAGCACCAGCGGTAAGCGCCCTTGTCCTTATCTTCCTCGAGAATGAAGTCGTTCTTGTCCCGCGAGTAAAAATTCCGCATCTCCGGATACTGCTTCTGCATTTGCTCGAAGTAGTGGAGCACCGTCTCGCGGCTGCTCGGGAGATCCATCTCCGTGCTGAGGTTCATGTTCAGGTAGAAGTCGTCGGCAAGCGAACTGTAGGCGTTCATCGGTTGCTGGCGTCCTTAGATTTTCGAGCTATGCACGCCTGTCAGTATAGGTTGACTTGGAAAACGCTGTCAAAACCCTCGCTGGCGCGACATGTCTGGCAATCCTTGGTGGCGCCCATTGGAACCTAATAGCCCTAGCGTGAATAATATTGTGGAACTGTACGCTGCCCCAAAGGGACGGAAGTCAATAGCCAGGGGCGCGAGCCCCTGGGACTGACGCGCGTGGCGACTGCAAGCCCCAACGGAGCGGCAGTAAGATGGCCGGCGCACTGCCGCCCCGTTGGGGCTTA
>DASVCM010000453.1:0-3642 GCA_036381635.1 Lacipirellula sp. | reverse complement strand
GGCCACAATTGACACTACCAGGGCGATGATCGCCCACCAGAGAAGGTCCATCGCGTCGCTCCTATGTCATTTTCATGGAATGGGCTGAAATGGCCCGGCAATAGTGCAAACGGGGCGCCGCGTCTGGCTCGTTCGTCCGCTCTTCGGACGACTCTGACGACGCGGGAGAGTTTCAGGTTGCTTTAATGGCGGTCTGTCGGTAGTGGGTCAGTTTGTTAGAATCACCATCATGTCATTCCGATGTCTGCCGAGGAATCTCGCCGGACCCCTCGGCGGACCTCGGGGTGACAGGGTTCGGACTGGCCCAGATAGCGGGCGGCTGCTAACGTGGAGTTTTCCCGCGCTGGGATTCGCAAAAGCGCGGACTTCCCTTCTCGCAGCGAATGGTTTGCCAGGCCGTGAATCGCTTTACGTTGCTCCTAGCGCGCGGCCTGTCCCAAGCGAGTTTCGCGGCCGCGGTGATCATTTGCGGCGCTGGCGGACTCTATGCCGCGAAGGGTGCGGCGCCCGATTTTGGGCGCGACGTGTTTCCGATCCTCCGCCGCAATTGCTTCGAGTGCCACGGGCCGGCGCTGCAGGAAGCTGACCTGCGGCTGGACGATCGCCGTTCAACGTTCGATCACTATTCCGCCATCGTGCCGGGCGATGCAGAGAACAGCCAGCTTTACGCCCGCACGATCTTGCCCGCCGGCCACGAAGAGATCATGCCAGCGGTCGGGAAGCCGCTGACGAAGGCGGAGACGGAGACGCTGCGCCGCTGGATCGACGCCGGCGCCGTCTGGCCGGAGGATTTTGAGCCGGCCAAGCACTGGGCGTATGTCCCGCCGACGCGACCGACGCCGCCGACGCATCTGAGCGATCCCCAATGGATTCGCAATCCGGTCGATGCGTTCATTCTCGAGCGGCTCGACCGGGAAGGGCTGGCGCCGTCGCCGGAGACCGACCGGGCGACGCTCATTCGACGCGTCTATCTTGATGTGATCGGACTTCCCCCGACGCCGGCAGAAGTGGACGCTTTCCTGGCGGACTCGCGAGAAGGCGCCTATGAAAGGATGGTCGACGACCTGCTGTCGTCGCCGCAGTTCGGCGAGCGTTGGGCGCGGCCGTGGCTGGACCTGGCGCGGTACGCCGATTCGCACGGGTTCCAAAAGGACGACTTGCGGCAGCTTTGGGCGTACCGCGATTGGGTGATCAAAGCGCTCAACGCCGACATGCCGTTTGACGAGTTCACGATCGAGCAACTCGCCGGCGACTTGCTCCCCAAGGCGACCGAGGCGCAAAGAATCGCCACCGGGTTTCACCGCTGCACGATGACCAACATCGAAGCGGGCGCGGAGCCAGAGGAGACGCGGACGAATCAGGTCATCGACCGCGTAAATACGACGGCCACTGTGTGGCTCGGTTCGACGATCGAGTGCGCTCAGTGCCACGACCACAAGTACGATCCCTTCTCGCAGGAAGACTACTACCGGCTGTTCGCGTTCTTCAATAATACGGTGATCGAGGCGGACCGCGCGAACCCCAAGGCGCCAGCGTCAATTAAGTTTCTCGGCCCGCGGATGAAGCTTGCCGATGCAGACGTCGCGCGAAGGGCGCCGCTGGAGCGTCAACTTGAAGAGCTAGACCGGCAGATTGCCGAGCGCTCGGCCGTACTGCGTAAGGACATGGCCGCGTGGGAAGCGGAATGCCGCGCGTCGCTTGCCGATGCGCCGCGGACGCACGTGCTGACGCTGGAGAACTTCAAGTCGGCCGGCGGCGCTGGGCATCGGGAGTTGGAGGACCACTCGGTTCTTCTGCTCGACGACCCGCCTGATACGGATGTCTACACATTCACGGCGAATATCGATCTGACGGGCGTCACGGCGATCAAGCTGGAAGCGCTCACCGACGATGCACTACCCGGCGGCGGACCGGGGCGCGGCGACGCCCGTCGGCCGAACTTTGTGCTCAACACGTTCAGCGTCGAGGCGACGCCGCACGGGGAGAAGTCGTTCGCGCCGGTGCTGCTGACTCGCGCCGTGGCCGACTTTTCCCAGCGCGGGTTCAATGTGGCGGGTGCCATCGACGATGATCCGGAAACGGCGTGGGCCGTGTTCCCTAAGTTCTTCGTGCCCCATTGGGCGCAGTTCCAAACCGCCGAGCCGTTGGGTTACGCAGCGGGAACGACGGTGCGGTTCCGGATGGTGCAAAATTACGGCGGCGGCCGGACGATTGGTCGGCTGCGCGTGTCGGTCATTACCGGGGACCCGACCGCTGACGCCGTGCCGGCGGAAATTGCGCGGATCGTGAAACTGCCGGTGGGCGATCGCACCAAGGCCCAGCGCCGCAAGCTCCGGCGCTATCGCATTGACCAGGATGAGAAGATTGTTGCGTTGCGAAAGGAGCAGGCCGACGTTCAAGCTAAGCTCAAGGGGATTGACGAGCCGACGACGCTGGTCATGCAGGAGCTGGCCGAGCCGCGGACGACGATGATGTTCGCGCGGGGCGATTACCGGCAGCCGACCGAGGCGGTCGAGCCGGGCGTGCCGGCGGTGCTGCATCCATTTCGGTCGGCCGAACGGGACCGCCTGGCGCTGGCCGACTGGCTGGTCGATCGGCAGAATCCGCTGGTGGCGCGGGTCACGGTCAATCGCTGGTGGGCGGAGGTTTTCGGCCACGGCATCGTTGAGACGGTCGAAGACTTCGGCGTCAAAGGCACGCCGCCGACGCATCCCGAGCTGCTCGACTGGCTGGCCGTCGAGTTCATGGACGGCGGCTGGTCGATGAAGCACGTGCTGCGGACGATCGTCACCTCGGCGACCTATCGGCAGTCCTCGCGAATGACGCCCGAGCTCTTGGCGCGCGACGATCAGAACAAGCTCTACGCCCGCGGGCCGCGCGTGCGAATGGACGCGGAGATGATTCGCGACAACGCGCTAGCCGTGTCGGGCCTGCTGAGCAAGAAGCAGTTCGGTCCGCCCATTCGACCCTACCAGCCCGACGGCCTGTGGGTGAAGGTCGGCGGCGTGAAAGTTGACTACGTGGTGAGCCCCGGCGCCGAGCGCCATCGCCGCGGCATCTATGTGGTGCTCAAGCGGAGTGCGCCGTATCCCAGCTTTGTGAACTTCGACGCCTCGGCGCGGTTGGCGTGCACCGCGAAGCGGTCGCGGTCCAACACGCCGCTGCAGGCGCTGACGCTGCTGAATGATCCGGTGTATGTCGAGGCGGCGGGGGCTTTGGCCACTCGAACTCTCATCGAGCAGCCCGATGGCGATGTGGGCCAACGGATCAACCACGTCGTCCGTCGATGCCTGTGCCGCGAGGCGACGCCGCTGGAACAATCCACGTTGCGGCGACTGTACGAGGAGCAGCTTGAGGACGCCCGCCGCGAACCGAAGGCGACGCGCGAGCTGGTGGGCGCGCTGGAACTTCCTGCGGGCGTCACCCGACCGGAGCTGGCCGCCTGGTATGCAGTGGCGACGGCGGTCATGAACCTGGACGAAGCGATTACCAAGGAATGAGTGCCATGAATTCGCTGGAGCAGTTTCTGCAAACGCAGTCGCGGCGCGAATTCTTGCGCGGCTCCGGCGTGGGTTTGGGGGCGATGGCGCTCTCGACGTTGCTGCAAGAAAGCCTCATCGGTCGGACGTGGACGGCATCGTC
>DASVCM010000452.1:0-7415 GCA_036381635.1 Lacipirellula sp. | reverse complement strand
ACGCCTTGACGAAGAACGACATAAACCCGAGCTTCACGCCGTGCCGCTTCTGAAAGGAATCGCCGTATTGCGAGCGGATTTCCTTCACGGCCGTCATGTCGATCTCGTTGAACGTCGTCAGCAGCGCCGCTGTGTGCTGCGCCTCGACCAGCCGCGCCGCGATCCGCCGCCGCACAGGGCTCAGCGGAACGGCCTCTTCCGCACGATCGCCTTCCGGCGCGCCAACGCCAGGCGCCGTCGCCGCGGGTTGCGGCGTCGCCTCGCGTTGACGCGCTGCCGGCTCCGCAGGTCGCACCGGCTGGTGCTCAACCACCGGGCTGCTCTCGCTGGGATGCGAGCCGACCTTCGGCTTATCGTCGACTATCTCGATTCGCGGCCGTTCCTGCGAACTCGCTGGAGCACGCTCGGGCGTCGGCGGCGGAGTCGCAGGCTCGGCAGTCTTTGGTGGTTCGGCGGCCGGCGCCGACTCGGCGGGCGCTGGCTTCGGCGCCGCCGCGGCGCCGTTAGTTTCGATATATCCAATCACCTCGCCGACTTGCGCCGTATCGCCCGTCTGCTTGAGAATCTTCTTCAGCACGCCCGCCGACGGCGACGGCACGTCGAGCGTCGCCTTGTCCGATTCCAGCTCCACCAGTCCTTCATCGACGGCAATCGAGTCCCCCTCGGCCTTGTACCACTTGCCGATGTAGATCTCGGAAACCGACTCGCCAACGGCGGGGACTTTTAGCTCAATGGCCATAGCTGTGAGGTTTATCTCGATGGTCCAACTGTCATTCCGAGGTCTGCCGAGGAATCTAGTCGGAAGTTTGACGGGGCTCGCTGCGCTGGCCGGACCCCCTCGGCGGACCTCGGGGTGACCGCTCCAAGCTGAAGAAAGCCTAGCTTAGTCCCCGCGCAACGCCCGGTCGACCAATTCCGCCTGTTCCCGTTCATGGGCCGTCTTGGAACCCGTGGCCGGGCTGGCCGAGGCGGGCCGGCTGATGCACTTCAGCGGGTACCTTTGGCAAACGCTGTCGTCCCACATCGCCCGCAGGAACCGCCAGGCGCCCATGTTCTCCGGCTCCTCTTGAACCCATACAAGCTGCGTGCCGCGGGGGAGCGGTGCGAACGCCGCCAGCAGTTGGTTGATTGGAAACGGATAGAGCTGTTCGATCCGAATGATCGGCGGGCCCTCGACCCCAAGTTCCAGACGTCGCTGCCGAAGGTCGTAGTAAACCTTGCCCGAGCAGAGCAGAACCCGCGTGTTCTTGTCGCTCAGCCGAGAGGCCGACTCCGGCAGCACTGAATGAAATCGTCCGCGCGAAAGTTCAGCGAGGGTCGAAACGCACTCGCGCCGCCGCAGCAGACTCTTGGGCGTCATCACCACCAGCGGCTTTCGCCACGGCCGGATCACCTGTCGCCGCAGGCAATGGAAATACTGCGCGGGCGTCGTCGGGTAGACGACCTGCATGTTGTCTTCGGCTGTAATCGTCAGGAATCGCTCGAGCCGTGCGCTGGAATGCTCCGGTCCTTGGCCTTCAAATCCATGCGGCAACAGCAGCACTAATCCGCTGAGCCGCCGCCACTTCACTTCCGCGCTGGCGATAAACTGGTCAATCACCACCTGCCCCGCGTTGGCGAAATCGCCGAACTGCGCTTCCCACGCCACCAGTCCTTCCGGGCAATCGAGACTATATCCGTAGTCGAAGCCCAGCACGCCCGCTTCCGACAGCGGGCTGTTGACGATCTCCACGCGGCCCTGTTCCGGCGACAGATGGGCCAGCGGCATGTACTCGCGGCCATCCCGCACATCGTGCATCACCGCATGACGCTGGCTGAATGTGCCCCGCTGCGAATCCTGTCCGCTGAGCCGAATCGGAACCCCCTCGACCGCGAGCGTTGCGAACGCCAGCGCCTCGGCCGTCGCCCAGTCGAGCGGTTCATGCCCCGCGGCCATCTGCCGCCGCCGTTCCATGGCGCGGACCAGCTTCGGATGCATGTGAAAGTCTTCCGGCACATGCGTCAGCTTCGCCAGTAGCTCGGTCAGCCGGTCGCGCGGCACGCCGGTGATGACATTCGGCGCCTTCTCCGCCGGCCCGCCGTAATACTTCTGCCACGGCCCAATCGGCGTCGGATTGGAAAGCTGGAAGTCGCGGCTCTTCGCCGCGGCAAAATCGGCCTCAAGCTTTGCGTGCCGGTCCTTAGCTATCTGCTCCGCTTCTTCCGCGGTAATGCCGCCAAGTGTAAGCAGCCGCTTGAGATAACCTTCGCGCACCGAATTCTGCTGCGCAATCGACTGGTACATCAGCGGCTGCGTGAATGAGGGCTCATCCCCTTCGTTGTGCCCCCGGAGCCGGTAGCAGTACATGTCGATCACTGCATCCCGTTGAAATTCCTTGCGGAAATCGAGCGCCAGCCGCACCGCCTGGGCCACCGCCTCGGGGTCTTCGCCGTTGACGTGGAAGATCGGAATCTGCAGCAGCTTCGCCACGTCGGTGGCGTACACGCTACTGCGGGCGTCGTTCGGCGTGGTGGTGAAGCCGATCTGGTTGTTCACGATCACATGGAGCGTGCCGCCCACGCGGTAACCGTCCAGCTCGCTCAGGTTCAGCGTCTCCTGCACGACGCCTTCGCCTGCAAACGCCGCGTCGCCGTGCACCAGGATCACCATCCCGTGCCGCCGCTGCACGTCGCCATAGCGATCCTGCTTGGCCCGCATCCGGCCCATCGCAACGCCGTTGACGTATTCCAGGTGGCTGGGATTGAAGGCGAGCGACAGGTGAACCTTATGCCCCTCGGCCGTCGTCCAGTCGCCCGAATAACCGAGGTGATACTTCACGTCGCCGGGCCCGGTCCGCTCCGGCGCCTCGACGTCCATAAACTCGCGGAAGATCTCCCGCGGGCTCTTCCCGATGACATTCGCCAGCACATTCAGCCGGCCGCGATGGGCCATCGCCAGCACAATCTCGTCGGCCCCGTCATTCCCCGCCTTCTCGATGGCCAGGTCCAATAGCGGAATCAGGCTCTCGCCCCCCTCGAGCGAAAAGCTCTTCGCCCCGATAAACTTCGTCTGCAGAAACTGCTCAAACGACGCGGCGTCAGTCAGCCGCTTGAGAATCCGCAACTGCTCGTCGCGCGACAGCTCGATGCGGTTTTCGCTCTCCTCCATCCGTGTCTGCAGCCACTCGCGGACCACCAGATCGTCGATGTGCATAAATTGCACGCCGATCGCCCGGCAGTATGTGTTCTGCAGCCAGCTAATAATCTCGCGCAGCGTCCGCTGTCGCGGCCCCTGCATCGTGCGGGTCGAGAAGACGCGGTCGTAATCAGCTTCGGTAAAGCCGTAGTAAGCCGGATCCAATTCCGGCGGCCGCGGCCGGGCCTGATCCAACGGGTCAATGTCGGAAATGATGTGGCCGCGGACCCGGTAATTGCGGATCAGTTGATCGACGCGCTCTTGCAGTGCGGCGAGCTCGTCGCCCCTCACGGGCCTAGGGGAGGGCGGCGGCTCCGCCAATCGGGTAGGGACGCCCGCGGCTTCCGGCTGCTTGAGCGGGATGTGTGGTGCGCTCTCCGTCCGCGAGGCGGCGGCCGGCGCATGATAGCCGTTCTGCCCGTTCTGGGCATATTTGGCCCGGCCGACGGGCTCGCCGTTCGTCAAACGGCCAAACAAGTGACGCCAATCCGCAGGCGCCGCCTCGGGATTGGCGATGTAGTCGGCGTATTGGCGCTCGACAAAGTCGAGACTCTGGCTGTTGAGCTGAAGCTCATCTTGCGGACTTCCGGGGTCCGCGGAGGGGCTGGCCATGGCGGGGAGGGGTCGCGCGCGAAATAAAGGCGTCTGGCAGCAATAAATATACCAAGCTTAGCTCTCGATTGCGCAGTCCCCCGCCCTTGCGTAGTCAGAAAAATCCGCGATTCCGGCGCCAACCGACCCCGGTAGGCCTCTCGCTCCGCGAGATGCCTACATTGGCGCCACCGCGATTCCATACATATTGAACCCCGCCGACCGCTTCCTATCCTTCGGCGGCTGGACCCCGCCAAACCTCACCACGCCCGCCTCCGGAACGTCCCGCCGCCAGATGGAGAATGGAAAGTCAACGCTCGCCCCCGGTCCCTTCCCCAGGTTATGCGCCCGGTGCCACTGCGTCCTCGCCCCGTCCAGCGCCAGGTCGAATCCCGTGTCCTCGAAGTCCTTTAACAGCCACGCCGGCGGCGGCATATTGTCGTCGAAAAACACATAGCACGTCGCCGGCCCCGCCAGCTCGACCTCCACCTGCAAGTCCGGTGTGAACTTGTCGTCGTTGAACGGCATGATGTAGTCGGCCCCCAGCAGAAACTCCGGCATCCCCGCTTCCGTCTTCCCATTCCACTGGTGCTGCCGGTCGACAAACGACGGGGCGTCCTCGCGCAACCCGCCCCAGACGATTTGGTAGCACTTCGTGCTCTCAAGCTCGCGAATGTTGTCGCGAACGTCCGTGATCAACGGCGCCCGCCGCCGCCGACCGTAGTGGTCAAACAAGTTCGCCGGAAAGAAATCCCGCCGCTTTACGGACATGACCCGCTGCGTTTCGCCCGTGTGATCCAGCAGCAAGGCGTCTCCTTGCTCGAGCGTACGGGTCCACTGGTTGGCGTCGGCGAGGTGCTTCTCTGAATCTGGGGCCGCCTTCGTGAGATCGACGCTTCCTTGGAACACCACAACCTGCGTGTCCCCCATTTCTGATATATCGACCCCAAACTCCGTCCCCAAGTCCACGATCCGCGCTTTGGGCGTCTGAATCGTAAAGCCCTTGCCCCCTTCCTCGACATGCGTCGTCACCCGACCGCGCGTGCAGTCAATCGACTTCGAGTCGCACACCGTGAATTTCGCTGGACCGAAGATCTGTACTTTCGCGTAAGTGTCGAACGCCAGCTCCAGCGTTCCGGCGGTGAACTCAAATTCCTCCCCCGCCGCTACTCGAGCCAGCGGCCGGTGAGCTCCGTCAGCGCTGGCCCACTCGACGTCGGTCACGTCAGTGATCGTCGCCACGTATTCTCGTTGCGACCACAGAAAGGGCAGGGCGGCCAGGAACGCCAGCGCCGCCCCCGTGGCCAGCGCCAGCCACGCGGTTCGCCGCTTCCGCGCCGCTTTAACGCCCTCCGGGCCGTGCGCGGCCAGCGTGACCGCCGTCTTGCGGCTCAGGCGCCCGCTGAACATCCACCGCAGCGACGCCGTGTCCTGCATGTGGGCGAGATACACCCGCCGCGCTTCGGCGTCGCTCGTCAGCAGCGCCGCCAACTCCGCCCGCTGGTCATCGGAGAGTGTTCCCTCAAGCTGGCGAATGGCAAGCTGGTGGATGCGATCAGGCATGCCGGGCAAATCGTTCATCGCGGGCCGCCCCCGGAAAGTTTCCGTTCAATGCATCGGTGCAGCGCGCTGCGAATTCGTTCCAGCGCCTTATACACCGAGGCCTCGGTCTTCTGCAGTTTCGCGGCGACTTCCTTGATCTTTCTCCCCGCGCCGTAACACTCGGCTACCAACTGCCGGTTGCCCTCCGTGAGTTCCTGCAAGCAATCGGCCAGCGCTTCCTGCCGCGGTCCAGCCGCCCGCTCCACCGTTCCGCGTTCCTTGCCAATCAGCTCGACCAGCGCGTCGTCGAATACCAGCTTGCTGCGCTGTACTTTCTTGCGCCAAGTCAGCACCTCGTAATGGGCGACTGTTAGCGCCCACGCCGCGAAGCTCGACCCCGGCACGTATTTGTCAAACTCGTCCCACAGCCGCAGGCATGTCTCTTGGACGATCTCGTCGGCGTCCGCCAGGTTCGGCACGAGGCTCAGGACGTACCCATAAATCATCCGCTCGTGCTTCGCCAGCAGCACGACGAACTCGCGTTTTGATTCCAGGCCGTCCACGCATCCCCTTATACGACAAGGGCCGGTCGGCTCCCAGCCACGATGCATGGGCGAAGCGCCCGCGTAGGCGGTTCGTCTGTAATAGGGCCTCGGCGCACGCGTACTGGACGTGGCCTTCTCTGAAATCTTCGACGGCAGACTTCGATGGCCAGCCCCCGGAAATCTCCCCGCTTGGGGGGTACGAGGCGTATAAGGGCGTTCTCATGAAGATTTCCGCGAGCCGCATGTCGAATTGGAGTCCGCCGCCGCCCTGATTAAGCTGGGTTGTGGTTCCGCGCTCTATTTTTGGACCGGCAACCGCAGCCACTCTTATCCGCTTGTCTATCACCTCGTCGCTTAGCCGCTGGCGCCGCTGAAGAACAGTCATCCTCGTGGGCAACGGACGTCCAGAGCAGGCGGTGATCGACGCTTAGTTCGGGACTTCACTGAATTGACGACCATGGGATGCCGTTGGCAGAGGGTCGCATTGACCGAAAGGCTGCGCCCGCTAGGCGTTCAACTTCTCGACACACCACCATCTTGGGGAGCATCAGCCGTGGGAAAACGAATTCGCCCCGCTATTTCCTTCTCGGCCTTAATGGCCTGGGCGTTGGCCGTTTCCGCCGTGCTTTACGGATCGCAGCAGACTAACGCACAAATCTCCTACTCCGTGATGGATTCAACCATCACGCAGGATTTCAATTCGTTGCCGACCGATCTGCCGCAGAACGCCAACATCCAAACTGTCTACACACAGGGCTGGATGGATAACTCCACGACCGTACCCGCCACGTCCATTGGGCTGCCTGGCTGGTATCTTCGCCATACGAACAACCCGAGCGGCGACGAAGACGGCTTCAACGATCACCAGCGGGTCCGCTCGGGGCCGGGTAGTTCGGGCACCGGCGCCTTTTATCTCTTCGGGGCCAGTTCGTGGGACCCGGAAAAAGCCCTCGGCGCCGTCGGCTCGACCACCATCGCCGGCAACGGCGAGAACCTGTATATGGCCATGCGGTTGGTGAACAATTCCGGCCAGGATCTGACCGGCTTCACCATCACCTACGACGGCGAACAGTGGCGCTCCGCAGGCGAAACCGCCGCCGAATCGATCAATTTCGCGTATAGCCTGTCCGCCACCGAAGCCGATTGGTTCGAGGACGCCACCCTGTTCGAGAACGTCGCCACCGCCGGCTATACAGGCGCAGTCTACACAAGCGCCCAGGCGATCGACGGCAACACCACCGGCCGTTTTGCCGATGTCGGCAGCTCGGTAAGCGGCATCACTTGGGCGGCCGGCAGCGAGCTCTGGCTCCGCTGGACCGACCCGCAAATCGCCGGCACCGACGACGGCATGGCGATCGACAACGTTCGCTTCACCGCCAGCAACACCATCGTCAATCCCAACGATATCTTTTCGGTCATGAGCGGCCCGGCCTCGACTCCCTCCACCTGGAGCAACAACGCCGCGCCCGCTTCGGATAAGACGTATCGCGTCGTCAGCGGCCATATTGTCGCCGTCGACGGCGACTTTCCGGGGGCCGAACTCCGCGCTAATGCCGGCGGTA
>DASVCM010000451.1:0-3218 GCA_036381635.1 Lacipirellula sp. | reverse complement strand
CGACCTTCGGCATCATGACCTCCGGAGCGGTCGCCAATTATGCCGGCTCCTCGGACAGCGTCTTCTTCGCCGCGTCGGGCGACGGCGGCACGGGTTCGGATTATCGGGCTTATTCGTCGGAGCGGGCCGTCAGTTATCAATGGCCGCGAAACCCCGACGCCCCTGAGGACTTGCACGCTACTTATCACGCTGACAGCCGGAACAACACCGCGCAGCTTTATCTGGATAACTTTGGCGAGGCCACGGTCCCGACGGAGCAAACCAGCCTATTTCCGGAGACGCAGTTCGGAACGACGGCTGACGGCACGCTGGGCTTCGCGTGGCACGAGGTCGAGATTTCCAAGATCGGCACGACGGTCGACTGGAAGGTGGACGGCGTCTCGCTGATCACCATCGAGACGGCGGAATTCACCACGCCGACCGGCGGCGAGAATATCCTGTTCGGTCAAACCGACATTAACGCCGGCATTTCGGCCGATCCCTACTACGACGACGTGCAGTTTACGCTGATTGACAACATCAAGGTGGAAGTCGCGACCGCGACGCCGGATGAGGACGCCGATTTCGACGGCGACGGCGACGTGGACGGCGCCGACTTCCTGACCTGGCAGCGTAATCTCGGCACGAGCGGAACGCAGATGCAGGGCAATGCCGACGGCCAAGGCGCGATCGACGCCGCCGACCTGGCGATCTGGAAAGCGCAGTTCCGCGGGGGCGCGCTGCAGGTGGCGGCGGTTCCCGAGCCGACGACGTGGGGTCTGGCCGTCCTGGCCGGGCTGGCGTGCCTGCTGACGGCGCTGCCGCGGCGAATGGCGCCGGCGCGAGTTAAAACGAAGCGATAGACAATCGATTGAAGACAGAGACTTAGGCGCAACAACTGATTTGCAACTTTTCTGAAGTGACTGAGAAAGGAACGTCTAATGAGAGTGACCAGCTTGATGAGTGCGGGGGCATTCGCCCTTATGGGATGCTGCATGACGGCGGCAGCGAACGCGGCGCCGCTGTTCAGCGAGAACTTTGACGTCGACCCCACGGCCAATTGGACGGTGAACGACTCCGGTCTGAGCGACATCGCGGTCGATTTCCATTACGACTACTCGGCCATCGGGGTTCCGGCCGCTCCTGGGGGGAGCACCACTCGCGGCTTAAAGATGACCGCGAACAACTCCGGCGGCGTGTTCAGCGGCTTCAGCGTCTCGCCCAACGGGCAGAGCTTCTCGGGCGATTACAAGGTCACGTTTGACCTGTGGCAGAATTACGTTGGTCCGGTCGGCCCCGGCGGCAGCGGCACCACGCAACTGTCGACCTTCGGCATTGGCACCAACGGCACGACTCCTTTCTGGGCCGGGGCGCCGGTTGACGAGTCCGTGTCGTTTGCCGCGACCCTCGATGGCGGCTCGGCCAGCGACTACCGCGCGTATTCCTCTGCGGCGCCGAATTCCTATTCCAGCGGTCACGCCGTGTATGCGCCTGCTGCGTCGAATAATGCCTCCGACCCGCACTACGCGATGTTTGGCGGCCAAGCGGCCCCGGCGGCCCAAGTGGCCTTGTACCCTGGCCAAACCGGGACTACCGAGGCCGGCGAAATCGCGTTCGGCTGGCGCAAGGTCGTCATTGACGTATCGGGCGGATTTGCCACCTGGTCTGTCGACGGCTTGCAAATCGCCCAGGTGGATTTGAGCACCGTCACGCTTGGCGGGGGCAATATTCTCTTTGGCCATAGCGACACGAACAGCGGCGTCTCCTCGGATCCGAACGATTCGCTGTTGAACATCACATTGATTGACAACGTCGCGGTGATTCCGGAGCCTGCGAGCCTCGGCATGCTGGGTCTGGCGGCGGCGGGCCTGTTGGCCTGCCGGCGTCGCCGGTAGATCCAACGGCGAGACTGCAGATGGGTTAAGGGAAGATTGAGCGCCCGGGCGGAGCCAGCGGTTCCGTCCGGGCCTTATCACAAGACCGTCGGATGGGAGAGCTGGTTGCGCAAAACCTCGGTTGTCAGGCGGAGCTAGCGGGGGAACAATTGCGCTTGTGGGGCGGCCATCGGCAGAGCGGGCGGTCGGGCCTTGCGGCGATTCGTTAACCGTGTAGAGATGGAGCTGTTGTCGATGGGTTGGTCTTGTATTGATGAAGCGTCGGGCATGAGTCGTTCGCGTCGCCGTCGGCGGGCGTTCACGCTGGTCGAGCTGTTGGTGGTGATCGCGATCATCGGCGTGCTGGTGGCGCTGCTGTTGCCGGCGGTGCAGGCGGCCCGCGAGGCGGCGCGGCGCTCGCAGTGCCAGAACCATTTGAAGCAGATCGGCCTGGCCTGGCTGAACCATGAGAGCACGCACGGCCACCTGCCCAGCGGCGGCTGGGGCTCGAGGTGGAGCGGCGATCCTAATCGCGGTTTCGACAAGGAGCAGCCGGGGTCGTGGGTCTATAACATTCTTCCCTTTATGGAGCAGGCGCAATTGCGTCAGCTAGGTAAGGGCTCGGCTCCCGGCACGGCAGGTTTTGAGGCGGCCCTGACGACGGTACACACGACCCCGCTGACGGGGCTGCATTGTCCTTCGCGCCGGCCAGCCGCCCTTTATCCGGCCGATATGCCAAACATGGCGACCGAATTCAGGTTCTTGGAAGCAGTCGGAACCACCGGGATCGTCAAAACCGACTACGCCGCTAATTCCGGGGCCAGCTATCAGACCGCGGCTGCCGGCACGCATGGGCAAAGCATGTGGCAGCCGAGCAACTACTCACAAGCAGACTCCTCGGGCCGTATTCCGCCGCAGTTTGGCTTGTATGAAGACAAATGCAACGATCCGACTAGCCCCTACTTCCAAAATGGAATCAGCTTTTATCGTAGCGAACTTGAGTTGACTCGAATTGAAGACGGTACGAGCAACACCTACATGGTGGGCGAGAAGTGGCTATGCACAGATGCGTACGAAGGAAGCGCTGAAGCGCCCGGTGCTCCGAACACAAGTTGGGGTGAGAATCAGTCCATGTACAATGGTTACGAGTGGGACAATCATCGGGGCGCCTGGACTCCCGAGCGAGGCAGTGGACCTGGCGACATTGAAAAATTTCAACCGTCGCAAGACCAAGGAGGTATTGCGGCGCCCTTTCCAGAAGTCAAGTTCGGCAGCGCCCATCCTTCGACATTCAATATGGTGCTGTGCGACGGATCAGTGCATACGATCGCTTATGATATTGACTATCTGATCCACGACGGAATC
>DASVCM010000450.1:0-2105 GCA_036381635.1 Lacipirellula sp. | reverse complement strand
TGGTTTCTGCTGCTGGGCATCACCGCGGCGGCGGGCTTCATGTGCATGCGCGGGTTTGGGTCGCGGAGTAATTACTGAGTCAGTCGCAGTGCTTCACAATCCAGTCGCTTACGCTCGCGGCTAGGAATCACTTGATCACTTATTTTTAAGACTATGGTTGCCAGCTTGTTTACGGTTCCGGGATTGTTAATCGATACCGCGGCGCTGGCTGCGGTGGCGCTGATTGGTTATTTATTCGGCCGCCGGCGTTCTCAGCCGGGGCATGCAACGACGGACATGCCGCTGCTCTTGGAACTGGCCAAGGGGCAAGGCGTGTCGAAAGAGCTGGAGCACATTTCGCAGCGGGTTCGCATCGAGGCCGGCGCCTACCTGCGGAGTCTGACGGCGTTTCAGGGCCAGATCGCCATGATGCAGCGCGGCGACGCGGCGCCGGCGTGGCAAACGCTTCGCGATCAGGCCGACGTGCTGCTGGGACCAACGCTTAAGCTGACGACGACATTGTCGCTTTCGTGCGACGAACTGCGGCAGCAGCAAGCGCAGCTTATGAAGTACGCCGGCACGCGCGTCGACCCGGAGACAGGGCTGCGCAATCGCCGGGCGATGATGGAGCACCTCGAAGCCCTGTTGTCCGCTCACGCCGACGGCGAACGGCGGCTGGCTCTCGGGCTGTTCAGCTTTTGCGTGCCGCTGGACGCCCCGCCGGAGGTGAAGGAGGAGCAACTCAAGGCGGCGGCTCGCTTGCTGGAGCGTTGCGTGCGCGGCAACGACGTGGTTGCTCGCTATAGCCAGGACGAATTTGTGGTGCTGATGCCGAAGACGCCGCTGGCGGGGTCGCTGGTGTTTGCCGAGCGCTTGGTCCGGCTGATTGATTCGGAAATGGAGTGCCCCGTGTGGGGCGGCCTGGTCGAGGCGGCGCCGGGCGAGTCGCCGGAGAAATTGCTGTCGCGAGCCGACTCGGCGCTGTACAGCGCTCGGACGCATGATGCGGCGTGCCTGTACCTGCACAATGGCCTGGCGGTTCGGCGGCATGGGTTTGAGGTGAGATCAGCGGCGACCCACGCGAGCGAAGAAGCCGCGATCACCGTGCGGTCGTAAGCGAGTATATAGCCGAGCCATCTCGCCACGGCGAGTCGCCTGCGGAGACCTGGCTCGGCGAAGTGCGGTTTCTCGCTGGAGCGAGATGACTACACTCCGGCCAGGATGGCCGGGCTATGTACGCTGCAAAGTGTCGCGCTTGCCGCACGGCCGATTCTTCTCAAACCGCACGCCTCAACGCCGCAAAAACGCCCGCGGATTGACCCCCTTCCGCCCCGTGATTTACATTTACGTAGAGAGGCAGACGAGTCGGCGACGGCGGCCGCTTCCCGTTGGAACCGGCCCGCGTTTTGGCTCGTCGCGTCGGGAGTCTTATCGGCGCCAGCGCTAGTCTTGAAAGGAGATCGCCATGCCGTTGTTTGAAGTCGAGACGGACAGTCACATCATCATCACTTGGGCCTCGGATAGCGACGAGGCCTCGGGCGTTGTCTCCGAAGCTTACCCTCACGATACGGTGCTGAGGCTGACGAAGCGGCCCCGCGACACGTGGGTGATTTCCAAGAGCGCCTTGGGCATCAATGGCAAACTCGATCCGTGCAACACGGCCCGCGACTGTCTGGCCAAGTCCGGCGGCGACAAGGTGCACGCCATTCGGCTCTACATGCACGAAACGGGCGCCGATCTGGAACAGGCGCAGAAGGCCATCGAGTCGAACATGGTGATGGGTTGGTAGGGCGTTGAAGCCAACCGCCTACGATGACAAATGCAAAAAGGCCTCGGCAGGATTGCCGGGGCCTTTTTTCTGCGTATTGGCAGTGCAACATTTAGCCCCCGGTCGCTGACCGGGGGCTAAGTGGAGAATTGGTTGCGTTGCGGTTTTGCGATTCTTACCAGTACCGCGAGGTCGTTGTCGGTTGCACCGTCGGCGTGGCGACGGCCGGCGTGCTCGTGCTCGGCGTTGTTGAGCCGGCCGCGGGCGCCGAGGTCGTAGCGCTCGCCGTCGAAGTCGAGCCCTGCGGGCGGCTGGCGACTTGCACCGGCGCCGTTGTTGAGCCGGGATAGGTGCTCGT
>DASVCM010000449.1:0-15421 GCA_036381635.1 Lacipirellula sp. | reverse complement strand
CGCGGCTGGCGGGCAGGTCGGGGCTGCCGCCGGGGAAGGCGCAGACGACCTCTACGTTAGCGAGGGGCCCGGTAGCCGCGGGGTCGTTGATCAGCTTAGTGAATGCAACGACGTGCGAGGTGTCGCAGCCGACGATTCCGGCCCGCAGCGGTTCGGCAGCAACCGCCGCCGGCCTTTGCCCAACAGCAAAGGTTGCGGCTAGGACCAGGAAAGCGGCACGCGATTGGAGTCGATGGAAGTGCATTCACTTTACGCTAGTCGTTGGACGCGGACTTGTCAAATCGCCCGCGAGTCGGATGTCGCCACGATCACTCGAAGTGAAGTCGGTCAGGTTGGCCCGCCGCCGAGTAGATTTTCTTTGTCCGTTCGAAGCGATCCGGGGAACCGCCCACAATTGTGAGCGAGCGCGGAGCCATCAGACCCAAGACGTCGGCAATGTCGCAGGTGCGCAGGATGTTGAGGAATTGCGGCGCATCATCGGCCGTATGCGACGGATGCGGGTCGAGCAGGACCGCGCCGGCGATCTCGTCGTCGAGCGCAGCCGCATAGCCGGCGAGGACGCCCGCCGCCCCTTTGCCGGCCAAGCGGATCGTCACAGACTCCGGCGCATGCACTTCGCTTAGCTCGCGCACGTACTCGACGGCCGAGAGCACATCGCGCAGCCGCCCCGTATCCACGGTCGTACCCACCAAAACGTGTGAGCGCTCCACGTAATTCGGCGGGTTTTTGCGAGTCCATCGGGTGGGCCCAACCCCCCGGGGGAGGACATAGAGCACGCGCTCGTCGGAATGCGCGACGCGATCGAGCCAAGGCGGGGGCGCGCTTGCGTCGGCCGACTTGCCCGCACAGACGACCAGGAGCAGCCTGGTCGCCTTTGCCGCGTCCTTGACGTTTCCTTTCAAGCGGAACTCAACATGCTCCTCGCAACTGAGCCGCACGGACTCGTCATCGTCGCGCCCCATCTCGATGGCGGCAACGGGCGTCGCCGGCAAGTCGCTGAGGCTCGTCTTCCGCAGCGCTCTGATCAACCGCTCCCGCCAGCGGTCCAGACTTTCGGCGTACGGCAACTCGGGCGAAGCAACCGGCACGAAGTGCTCGTCAATGTCTGCATTCAGCGCATCGGCAGGCAGATCGCGACTTTCCGGAAAGACACGCATGCTGCGCGGATCGATTACCGGCGACCTGGGGCCCTCATCGCCATGGATATCGATTTCGCTATCAGTGACCGGCCGCGGGTCGTTCTTCAGATGCATGTTGATAAAGCGGAACACCGCCCGGCGGATATCGCCGCGGTACGCGTGATCGCCGACGCTCGTCATCACGTCGACCATGTCGCCGGCGCCATACAGTCGGTAGGCCTGCTCGAGCTGATTGGCCAGCCGGTGGTTGCCGGACATCGGGAAAATGGGGTCCTGGTCGCTGTTGACGACCAGCAGCGGCCGCGGCGCGATGAGAGCGGGAATCCTCGCCCATGGCCAGCGGTAGGCGTTGTGCAAAAACATGCAGTCGCAATGTCCTTCGATGACGTGATCGCACACATACGAGCGCAAGTCCGAAATGCCGCTCACGGGCACGGCGACTTTCACCCGCTCGTCGGCCGCGGCAATCCAGATGGTCGCCGCTCCTCCGCCGCTGATGCCGGTCACCGCGATCTTCTCGGGATCCACGTCCGGGCGGCTGACGAGATAATCGATCGCGCGAATGCCGTTCCACGCCTCGACTCCCGCCGGCGTGTAGCCTCGCGACAGCCAGGACCATCGGTTCAGCTTGTACGTGCCGTGATGCGCGCCGGCGATCTCGCCAAGCTGCAAGGTATCGATAGTTAGGCAGATGTAACCGTGGCGCGCGAACCAGATGCCGTGCGACTGGTAGCCCGATTTATTGCCATCGCGGCCGCGATTCGAATGCCCGCAAACGTACAGCACCGCAGGCAGGCGTTTTCCGAGTTTGAACTGTTTTGGCCGGTACAAGTTGCCCGTGACATACAGCCCGGGCCGACTCTGAAAGTGGAGATTGTCGACGACGTAGTCATCCTGCTCCATGGAGCCGGTAATCGTGGGATGGAGCGGCGTTCGCTCCGGCATCGGATCCAGGCCGAGCATGTACAGGTACTCGCGCTTGTACCTCTCGCGACGCTTCTGCCACGTCGCCGCATCGGCAAAGTCCTCCTCCGTTTTGGCCGCGATCTGCTCCACCTGCGCCGCAAGATAGGCGTTAATCATCTGGTCGCCGTGAGCCGTTGGCTCGTGTTCCCCATGCGCGGTGCTGAGGAGCCCTGCCATGAGTGCGGCGACGAATGCGAGGAGTAGCGGTGGGCGATAAAGCATTACGATCCGATCTTGTTTCATGCGGAAGCGAGCCGCGTCTTCAGTCGCCGCGCTTGGTAGGATTGCGGCCGATGATGGGATACTGCTCCAGCTCGACCACCGAACCGCTGATCGGCCGGCTCTCGTCCGACAGCCAGTACACCGCGGCGGCGGCAATCTCCTCGGGGCGCAGAATCCGTCCCGACGGGGCGAACTGCGGCGCGACTTGGTCCGGCCACTTCTCTGGCAAACCGTCGCGAATCTTCGTTTTATATTCGTTCGGCGTCAGCACCCAGCCGACGTTGAAATGGTTCACCCGAACTCCGTCGTAGCTGAGCGCATCGGCGAGGTTGCGGGACAACGTCATCAGGGCGCCCTTCGAGACGCTGTACGCCAGCAAATTGGCTTCGCCGGTGTAAGCGTTGATCGAACCGATGTTCAGCACGCAGCCGCGGGCCCGCTTCAGATGTTCGAAGGCGGCGCGGATCAAGAGCAATGGCGCCCCCACGTTAATGGCCATCGCCCGATCGAACACATCGGCGTCTGTGTCGGCCAGCTCGCTGCGACCGATCCATGCGGCGTTGTTCACTATTGCGTCGAGCTTTCCAAAAGCCTGAATCGCCATTTGAACGATCCGCGGCGGCGACTTAGCGTCGCTCAAATCCGCTATGGCGAGCGCCGCCCGATCGCCTAATTCGGCGACTAGGGCTTCGCCGCGCTGGCGATCTCGGCCATGGACGATCACCTGGGCGCCCTCGGCATGCGCCCGCCGAGCGATCGACTCGCCAATGCCGGTGGTGCTGCCTGTGACGATGATGACTTTATCACGAAGTCGCACGGAGGCGCCTCTGGAGAAGGACTAGGGCTCGGCCTGGCTGGCATGGCGCTGGCCAAGGCGGCCGCAGAACTGCCGCGCTGGCTTCCTCCAACGACCGAGGTTAGGACGACGCCCGGCGCGTGTCAACTTTTCGCCCGCTTCGCCGCCACCGGGCTGGCACACATCGCGGCGCGAACATAACTTGGACGGTTTGCGTCCGCCTGTTCGGCAGGCGGCTTTGCCCAAAAAAATCTGTAGGAGCGGTCTCCGACCGCGATCGACGGCCAGATAAACCACACTGGCGTTTAGCAGCGCGCGAAATCGGCGTCAGAGACGCCTCCTACAAATGATCCCTTTGGAAAGGCTGTTCGGCAGGTGCATCGAACGTCCGGCTTCCATTTCCGCACCCCGTGCGAGTTGAGTTGAACCTATGGCGGCAGCGCCCCAAGTTTGGATTGACGGCAAATTTGTCGATAAGTCGGAGGCCGCGATCAGCGTCTTCGACCATGGCCTGCTCTATGGCGACGGAGTGTTCGAAGGCATCCGCGTTTATTCAGGCCGTATTCTCAAACTGCGGACCCATCTGGTGCGGCTGTTCGAGTCTGCCCGTTCGATTTACCTGAACATTGGGCACACGCTGCCGGAGATGGAGCGCATCGTCCGCGAGGCGGTGACCCACAACAAGATCGGCGACGGGTACATTCGGCTGATTGTCACCCGCGGCATCGGCCCATTGGGCGTCAATCCGCTGCAGTGTCCGAAGTCCTCGACCATCGTCATTACCGACAGCCTGGCAGTCTATCCGGCCGCCCATTACGACGAGGGCATTTCGCTCGCAACGGCCTCGACGCTCCAGAAGCATCCGATGTCGTTTAATCCGCGGGTGAAGAGCCTCAACTATCTGCCAAACATGATGGCGAAGCTGGAGGCCATTCGCGCCGGGGCGGACGAGGCGCTGCTGCTCAACAGCTTGGGCTACGTCACCGAGTGCGTCGGCGAGAACATCTTCGCGGTGCATGACGCCGACGGCTGGGAAGTCATCACCACGCCCCCCGTGGAAGCCGGCATCCTGCTGGGCGTCACCCGCAGCATCGTGCTGAAAATGGCCGCGGATGCGGGCTACGAGGTGCGCGAGGCCAACCTGACGCGGCACGACCTGTTTGCGGCCAAAGAAATCTTCCTGACCGGCACGGGCGCTGAGATTGTCCCAGTTAACCGGTATGACGGCCACCAGATTTCCGGTGGAAAGCCTGGCCCAGTCACTTGCCGGCTGACGGAAGCCTACCGCAGCATGTTGAAGGAAGCCCCGGAAGACTGAGCTTTTGCTCGGCGCCTTTGGCGGTCTAATGGCGACGATCAATCGCCTCGGCAATCACCCCCGACCCAACAAGAATGCAGCCGGC
This sequence comes from Lacipirellula sp., assembly GCA_036381635.1. Lineage (GTDB taxonomy): Bacteria > Planctomycetota > Planctomycetia > Pirellulales > Lacipirellulaceae > Lacipirellula. The sequence continues at coordinate 10,895 of DASVCM010000449.1, read as the reverse complement.
AATGACAAGCTCGCTGCTCGCGATGAGGCCCAAAACGGAGAGAAGTACACCGCATCCAAAAGCGAATCCGGCTAAGGACTTCACGCGGCGCCCCAACTGGCATCAAAGCACGCCGTATCTGGGTAACAGTTGAGTGGACAGGGGCGGGATCGAACCGCCGACACATGGATTTTCAGTCCATTGCTCTACCAACTGAGCTACCTGTCCAGAAGGCTCGTCAGCCAAGAATCGCGCATCGTAGGCGCCGTGCTGGCGGCTGTCAATGACCTGCCTTCTCTTGTGCGACGAATCGCGTAGCGGAGTGCGTGGTGGAAGTGTCGAAGGATGGAAGCTCTCGCTTCCGCCTTCGGTCAGCGCGCCAACTAGACGCCACTTGGCCGTGAGCGACTTACAACGCGGGACGCCGGCCACCACCGATTAAAGGGTCCGCCGACGGTCGAAACTTGACACCTGGAAAATTGCCGGGCTACGATGACATATCCCGGGCAAATCCCACCCTTCAGCATCGCGCTGAACGCCTGGTGCGGGCCCCCAGCCATGTGTCGACTTGGCAACTGGGTACGCCCTTCTTTCGGAACAGGCAACGATTGTGAGGCACGTATCGCGATGGTCGCGGCAGGCTATTCGACTGCGCTAGGCGCGCGCGGCGCTCGGCTGACCGGCGCTTGCTTCGATCGCCCAAGCGCGATCAAAGCGCTGGCCGCCGCCGCGCTGGCCTGCTCGGCCTGGGTCGCCGTCGCCTCGCCGGCCGGCGGCTATACGCCGGACAGTCCTGAAGTCCAAAAGCTCATTGAGAGCGGCTTGAAGTATCTGAATGAACACAGCCATTCAGAACTGGGGGCCAAGTGTCTCATTGCGATGGCTTACCATAAGCATGGCGCTTCGGAGGGCCATCCCAAGATCCAAGAGGCGCTCCAAGCGTGCCGGAACGATCTCCCCTACATCGGGGGCCAAAGCTTTAACTACGGAAAATGCCTGGCCATTATTTTCCTCTGCGAGCTCAATGCCAAGCAGCACCGCGAGCTGATCGACAAATACGTGGCCATGCTCCGCGAGCACCAGCGGGAGCACGGCGGGTTCACCTACCTCGGCGCCGAGCTAGGCGACACGTCTCAGACGCAATATGCGGCGCTGGCTTACTGGGAGATGCTGAACCATGGAATTAGCCCGGAGGCGGCTTCCATCCATCGCTGTCTCAAGTGGATCATGCGCACCCGCGACCCAAGCGGCATGTGGGCCTACCACGCCGTCGATCCTGGCAATTCCGGCCTGGTCAAGCAGGAGAACAAGCCCGGCCCGTCGATGACGGCGGCCGGAATGAGCGCGGCGATGATCATGGGCAACACGATCGGGTTGCTCAAGCCGCACAAGAAAGCGGTGGAAGCCGCGGACGAAATTACCGACGATCTGCCGCCGGCGCTTCGGCGTCAGCAGTCCGAGCAAGCCAAGCGAGCGCCGACTCTCCCCCCCGGCGACGTCAATCCGATCCAACTGGCCGAGACGCTCGAGGCGGGGCGAGCCTGGTATGAAAAGAACTTCACGCTCAAGGTGCACGAGTACCAGAGTTACTACCTCTATTCAGTGGAGCGTTACAAGAGCTTCGAGGAGTACCTGGCCGGCCAGCAAGAGCCGGAGCCCGACTGGTACAACGACGGCGTCAAGTTCCTTCAGGAGACGCAGCTCGAGGACGGCAGTTGGAGCGACGAACAAGGCCGGCCAGTGGCCACGGCCTTCTCCGTATTGTTCTTGTTGCGATCGACGCAAAAGAGCATCGAGGCGCGCCTGGGCGAAGGAACGCTCGTCGGCGGCCGCGGTCTGCCGCGCGACTTGTCGAAGCTAAAGGTTCGCGGCGGTAAGCTGATCGTCGAAACGACGCCGACCGAGGTCGATCGCTTGCTTGAAATGCTCGACGAGCCCGGTTCCGCAGGTTTCGAGGCGTTATTGGACGATCCGGCCGCGTTGCAGGTAACGGACGTCGGCCCGGAAGAGGCTCGACGCCTGCAGCAGATCGTTAAGAGCGGTTCGGCCGGGGCGCGGCTTATGGCCGTCCGGGCGCTGAGCGAGATGCGAAATCTCGATTACGCGCCGACGCTGATCTTCGCCCTGACCGACCCCGACAAGCGGGTCGTGCGCGAGGCGCGAGACGGGCTTCGCTCGGTCAGCCGCAACTTCGAGGGCTTCGGCCCGCCCGACAACTTTGAAGAAGGCGAGCGGCAACAGGCCGTCGAGCAGTGGAAGGCCTGGTACCAGGCCGCCCGACCTGACGCCCCGCCATTGCCATGATTATGATGACTCGACGAGCGGTCCGCTGAGGATGGAAGCAGTCTCAACTCCGCCGCCGGAACCGGACGCTAGCGCGTTCCGGCTGATACAATCAGCCGCGGGGCGCTAGCCGCAGGTTTTGACGCGAATACCGGGATGCCGCGCAATCTCGAGCCGAGAATCCTTTAACTGTCGAGAGAGCATGGCGTCAGCGCCCGTAGCCAATCCGCCGAGGTCGCCGCGAAGCGAAAGGCGCTACCGGCTTGCGGTGAATTCGTACGACCGGGCGGCGACGATGATTCTGGCGTCGCTGATTATGGTCGGCGCCGCGGTGGTCAGTCTGGGCGTCATTTTCTTTGCCAACAAATTCACCAGCACCGTCGAGCCGATTGCGTTCGTCCCGGTTGAGGCGACCAGTTCGACCGGCAACCAGGGGTTCGCCGAAGATCCAGCGCCGCCGGGCGTCGAAGACGCCCTCGAGTTGGCTGAGCCGCAGGTGGAGGACGCCCTCGATGCGCTGTCCACGCTCACGATGGATCAGACGCTTCTGTCGGACGAATTGCTAACCGCCACCCAGAACGCGAGCCAGGGGGAAGGCGCCGGCGACGCTCGGCTACCCGGCCCCGGCGGCGAGGGGGTGATCGAGCGGGTTCCGCGGTGGGAACGATGGAAAATCCGCTGGGAGCCGGCCTCAGCCAGGCAGTTCGTCAACTGGCTCGATCAATACAAGATTCGCATCGGCGTCCTGGGGCGCGACAACAAAGTCCACGCCGCGTGGGACTTCGGGGGCGGTTCGCCGCAGGTCTCGGCTCAGGAGTCGAAGGACTATGCCGCTTGGGGTCAAACCGTGCCGACCGACGGTCCGATGCCGGCGCTGGTGCAAACTCTCGCCCGCAACGCCGGCATCCTCGGCCGGGGGCCGATTGTGGTGCTGCTCTATCCGTTTGAGGTGGAGCAGGTTCTGTGGACTTTGGAGCAGGAAAAAAATCCGACCAAGGATCCCAACAAAGTGCGCGAGACGATATTTACCGTCGTTGCCGATTCCGACCGCTTCCGATTTGAGATTACCGACCAAAAGTACTTCTAGCCTGAAACAGAGCGGGAAGCCGGCCCGCAAGTGAAACATGGAAACTTTTTACACCTACGCAGGCAACTCCGTTTACTTCTTTCAAGCGATCCTCGCCTTCGTGGGCGCCTACGCCCTGATCATGGTTTGGCGCCGCGTCGGCGGCACGGCATTCGATGATGAGGAGGAGCAGGAAGAGTTCTTGAGCGAGTTCGAACAGGCGCTGGTCGCGCGGGACTACGATGCCGCGGCCGAACTGTGCGAAGGCGATCGCCGCACGATGCCGCAACTCGCTCTGTTCGCGCTGACGAATCGAGAACTCGGCTACGCCAAGCTTCGCGGTCGCGTCGGCGAACGATTTCAGCAGGACGTGATGGCCGACATCGAGCATCGTCTTAGCTGGGTCGCGACGGCCATCAAAACGGCGCCGATGCTCGGGCTGCTTGGCACCGTGATGGGCATGATGGGCGCCTTCGCGAAGCTTGGCGGCAGCGAAAAAGTCGACCCCACGGCCATGGCGACGGACATCCAGTTCGCACTGATCACCACCGCCGTCGGCCTGGCGATCGCCGTGCCGCTGATGGTGGGGCTGGCGAGCGTCAACATCAATATCCGGAAGATGGAAGATCTGACGGGCCTCGGACTGAGCCGGCTGTTTGACACGCTCAAAGCAATGTTCCCTGGCGGCAATCGATAGGAGCGAGGCATTGCCTAAAGATTGGTTGTGGGAGGCGTCTTCGACGCCGATTTCGTGCACTACTACAGGAAATTTGTGATTTAGCTCGCCGCCGTCGCGGTCGGAGACCGCTCCCACAGATTACTAGGCAAAGCCAATAAGTGTGACATGGGCTTCGTTTCTACTGACGTCGACGTGCTGGATGAAGTCGAGGCGCCCATCTACGCGCGCGATCGGGAAGTGATCGACGCCGAGATGGACATCACGCCGATGATCGACTGCGTGTTTCTGCTTTTGATCTTCTTCATCGTCTGTTCGACCATGGACGATCAGTCGCCCATCGACCTCGCCGACGCCAGGCACGGCAAAGCGGTCGGCGAACGGGAATCGGTGATCATCTCCATCGGCGAGGGGGGCGTTGACTCGGCTCCGGTGTACCTGTCCGACACAACAACGGGCGATCCGCTGCCGACCGACCCCGACCAGCAACGCGAACGAATCGTCAGCTTTGTTCAAGATGAGCAACGCAGCCAAGCTAAGAACGACGTCCTGATCAAAGCCGATCGAAACGTGGCTCACCGGGACGTTGCGCAGGTGATTAAGGCCGTGTCGCAAGTTGAGGGCGTTAACATCCATCTCGCGGTCACGGAAAGCGAATAGGCCTCGCCCGGATCTTCCCATGGCGGTTCACGAATTCGACGAGTTTCTGACGACCGACGAAATCGAGGCGTCGCGTCCTCGCGGCAAGGTCGACGACGAGATGGACCTCACGCCCATGGTGGACGTGACGTTCCTCTTGCTGATTTTCTTCATGATCACGGCGGCGTTTGCCGTTCAGAAGGCAATCAGCGTCCCGCCGATGGGCGACGACCAGGCAAAGGCTTCGCAAACATTGGATGAACTCGAAGAGGACGCCATCGTGGTACGCGTGGACGCCGACAACATTTACTGGCTCAGCGCCCCCGTTTGGACCGAGGAGCAACAAGCCATCAGCCAGGCTGAGATGCGCAGCAAGATGCGCGAGGCCCGCGACGACGGCCAGGGGCCGGTCACGCTGCTTGTGCAGGCGCACGGCGCGTCCCGGCACGAAAGCGTGGTGGCGGCTCTGGACGCCGGCTCTGGCGTCGGCGTCGAGGAGATTCAACTACTGAGCTACGAGGACGGCGATTTAGGGTTCTAACGCTATCGCCAAACGAACATTTCAACCGACGCGCGAATAGATGACTAGCGACGAATTCATCGATTTACTGCAGCGCCGCCAGCTTGTGCCCGAGAAGACGGCGCGCCAACTGCGTGCCAAAGCGGCGCAGGGGGATCAGCGGATCACTCCGAAATCGATTCTCAAGTATCTCGTCAAAAAGGAGATCGTCTCCCGCTCGCAAGCGAAGGAACTGCTTGAGACGACGCTGGTGGTCAGCAACAAGACCGAGTCGAGCATCCTAGGCCTTGCGCCGCTGGCTGACCTTCCCGAACCGCATGCGGCGAAACCCGTTTCAAGGCCGGTAGCGCCCACGACGCCCCAGGAACCACGCACCGCTGCTGACCGCGCGCCGGCGGCGCCGGCGCCCGCGCCGCCGGAAGCTGGTCCAGACGATGAAGAGCCGGTGCTCCTCGATCCGATCGCCTCGGCAAGCGCCCTCGACTTCGGTCAGGGAGGTGGTTTCGATCCGTTTTCCGAGGAAGCTGAACGTGATCCGCTGGCGGGCGAAGACGCGACTCCCGTCGCCGGCGGCAGAACCCGTAAGGGCAAGAAGGGCAAGCGCTCGACCGCGGAGCGCAAGAAGAACGAATGGGATTCGCCGCTGCTGCTGCTGGGCGGGGCCGGGCTGGCAGTGCTGCTGGTCGCAGGCGTCGTGCTGTATTGGCTCCTCACCCGCGAAAACGCCGACCTGCTTTTGACGGAGGCCAACGAAGCCTTCGAGAGCGGTTCCTATACGCAAGCGATCCCGAAGTACGAGCGGTTCATCACCAATCACACAGGCCACCAGGAGTATAGTCAGGCGAAGGTCCGCTATTACATGGCCCAGTTGTGGCGTGATACCGAGCGCACGAACGACTACGCCAAGGCGTTGCAAACGGCCGAGCGGGTCATTTCCGAAATCGAAGATGAGCCGGCGTTCGAAGCCGGCGAAGACGAGGGCGACCGATATTCGCAGGCCAAGGGCGAGCTCTCCTCGCTGCTGACCACGATCGCCACCGGCCTGGCGGAACAAGCGGACGCCGCCGAAGATCCGCAACTTGTCGCCGAACGCGTCGAGCAGATCAACCAGGTTCTGGCCCTGACAGCCAACACGAAGTACGTGCCGCAGGGCCTGCGGCGGAATACTGAGCTCGACGCGGTCCGCGAAACGCTCGACCGCGTTCTGCAGCGCCAGCAGCGCGAGAAGGACCTGGCCGCCGGACTGGCCGCCATGGACCAGGCGATCGCCAAGGGAGACACGGCTGCCGCGTTCGACGCGCGCCGAAAGCTCGTCAAACAGTACCCGGTACTCCGGGAGAGCCAAGAGCTCGAAGACAAAGTCCTCAAGATCGCCGAGGCCGAGCAGGCGCTGGTGAAGTTCGTCGAAGAGCGAAAGACGGCGACTACCGAACCGGCGGCAAGCGCGGTCGTTGCCGAACTTGCGATGGCGGATCGACACGGCGAGACGACCGATCTTCAAGGAGCGACCGTCGTTCGCATTGACGGTGCTCTCTACGGCGTGAATCTGGCCGACGGCTCGCTGCTGTGGCGACGATTCATCGGCATGAACGGCGAGGCGCGGCCGCTGTTGCTTTCCACGGGAAATGTCGTTTCCGCCGATTCGCAGGGCGGCGAGCTCGTTTGCCTCGACGCTCAAACCGGCGAGCTTATTTGGCGCCTGCCGCTGGAGGGCGCGCTCGCCACGCCGGCGTCCTTAGGCGAGCGGTTGCTCATCGCCAGCGATGCAGGCCGGCTGTATCTCGTCGAGCAAGCTTCCGGCGAATTGCTCGGCCACGTAACCTTCAATCAACCGCTGCGGCTGCCGCCAACGGTCTCCGAGGGGGGCGACCGAATCTACGTCCTCGGCGAGCACTCGAACCTGTACACCTTGTCGAGCAGCGATCTTGCGTGCGTCGGCGTGCGGTACATCGGCCATGCCGCGGGCGAAATCGCCGTGCCGCCGGCCTTGGTGCTGAACAAGCTGATCATCGCCGACAACTCGGGGCTCGAAACCTCCCGCATCCGCATGTTCACGCTGAACGCCGACGGGGCCGCCGATCAGGAAGTCGGCACTCGCCGCCTTGCGGGATTGGTCCTCACGCCGCTGCAAACCGCCGGGCGGCGAGTCGCGGCCGTCACCTCTCGCGGCCAAGCCGCCGTGTTCGAAGCGAGCACCGAGAACGATGAGACGGCGCTCTCGTTGTTGGCGGCGCGAGACGCGCAGCGCGATCAGCCGCTTGCCCACTTCGCCTTGTTCCATGACGGCCACCTATGGATCGCCGGCAACCAGCTCAACAAGCTTGCCGTGCAACCCACGGGCAATCAACTTACGGTGCGAAGCATCGAGCGCGATTACCGCGGCGACGCTTTCGATTACCCGCTGCAAGCGGCAGGTGAGACGCTTATTCACCTGCGGCGTCCCGCCGGCAAGGCTGGGGCTCGGCTCGCGGCCAGCGATTCCGAAGGCCAGCCGCTTTGGGAGGTTGAACTCGCGACCCCGCCGGCGGGTGCGCCTTCCGTCGATGCCAGCGGCCTGACGATCACCGCCGGCGCCGCCTCAGGCGCCGTGTACCTGCTTGACCGCGAGGCGATGACCCGCCGAGTGCAAAACGAGGCCGTGCAGCTCGACTCGCTGCCAGCCAAGCTGCCGCCGATGACCGACTCGGCGGCCCTCACCGAGGGCCGGCTCGTCCTGGGCGGTCGCGGCGCCAAGTATGTCCTCCATTATCGTCCTGGCGACCCCAGGCAGCCGTTGCGGGCGGTTGAACTTGCCGGCCCGCTGAGCTGCGCGCCGATTTCGTGGCGGGGCGGCTTTGCAACGGCAACCGACGTTGGCCAGGTGACGCTCCACAGCGCCGAGGACGGGTCGCCGGTAGCGACTCCATTTCAACCGGAGCTCAAACCGGGCCGCGAATATCACTGGCTCCGCCCAGCGGTGGTGGGCGAAGGCGACGACTCGCGGCTGGTTATCAGTGACGGCGTCGAGAGGATTTATGTCGTTGGCCTGAATGCCCAGCCGCAACCGCACCTTGCGGCGACGGCGTCGGTCAATGTGGGCGGCTCGCCGCTGGTCAGTCCGCTGGCAGTGGTCGGCAGCCAGGTGCTGGCGGGAAACGCCGCTGGGCAACTTGCGCGATTCACCTTGCCGGAGTTGAAGCCCAGCGAACCCATCGACCTCGGCGGCCGCGTGACGTGGGGCCCGCATACGTCAGGCCAGGGCGCTCTGCTTGCCACCGACGGCGGAGAGCTGCTGCTGGTCAGCGCCGAGGGCGCCGTTGCATGGCGGCGCCCGCTCGAGCACGGTCAGCTCGGCGGCGTCCCGCTCGTCGATGGCGGGACGGCGCTGGTGCTCTCTCGTGATGGCGGCATTGCGCGGATCAACCTGGCTGACGGCTCGGAACAAGCGTTCGCAGAACTCGGACAATCGGCAGTCGCGGGGCCCGTCGCCTTTGGGCCGCGGTTAGTAGTCTCGGGCGCCGACGGCACGATTCTCGTAATCAATCGACCCTGAGATTGTAGCCCCTCTCGCTCCGCGAGAGGGCGCCTTCTCGCGGAGCGAGAAGGCTACTTTGGAACCTTATATGCCACGCTTCCGCATACCCGCTGTAGGGCCTTTACTGCTGATGCTGATCGCGCTGACAACGCGGCCGGCGCTGTCGCAGCAGGAAGATGACGCCGAAGCGCCGGACGCGGCTGCGCAAACTTCAGCGCAGCTGCCTGGCGAGGAGTCCGTCGAAATCGCCGAGCGGCTCCTCGACCGCGAGCCGTTCGATCGCATCACCCTGGACGCCGACAACGACAACATGGTCATCGAGACCGTGCTGCTCGACCTGCCCGACCGCCAGGTTCCAAATCCTCTTCCCGAGGAAGGCAAGCTCGTGTTACGGCGACTCAGCGAGCCGTCGATACCGTACGAGCTCGATTGGGCCGCCGTCGAAAAGATCGAGCTCTACGAACAAATCCTGCTGGCCGAGGCGCAGCGATTGACGGCCGCTGGCGAGTTCGCCGAGGCGTTTGATTACTTTGCGTTCTTGACGACCAACTATCCAAAGCTGCCGGGTCTTGAAGCCGCGTTGCAGTCGCACCTTTGGAGCGAGGCGTCCGCCGCGTATGCCGCGGGACGGCGCGAGGTAGCGTGGCCGGTGCTTCACGCGCTCTACCTTCGCAATCCGCAGTTTCCGCGGCTGGTCGCCGCGGTGCAGGCCGTGATGGATGACATGATCGCGGCCAGGTTTGACCAGCAGGATTACGCGGGCGCGCGCAGCGTGCTCACTACTGCCGTCCAAACCTTTCCGAAGCTGCAGCTCGAAAATGTAGCCCGCTGGAACGCGCGATTCGAAGCCGACGCCGTGGCGCAGCTCGACAAAGCGCGGACCGCCTTCGAGGCCGAGCGATACAGCCAGGCCCGCGCCGCGATTAGCCGGGCGACGGCGATCCTGCCGACCGTTCCCGGCGGCGAGGAATTGTGGAAGCAGATCCAAGGCTCGGCGCCCGAATTCCGCGTCGGCGTCTCCCAATTCGCCGAGGGGACGGACTTGTCGAAGACGCTCACCTGGTCGGCGGCTCGCGTCGCGGGGCTCGTCAATCCGCGGCTGGTGGAGATGGTCGATTTCGGCGCCGAAGGGGGCGTGTACGCCAGCCGCTGGTGCAACGTCGCCACGAGCGATGACGGTCTTGAGACGACGATTCGCGTCTCGCCCGTCGCGGCTCGCCAGGGACTCCGCCCTGATCGCATCGCCCTGGAGCTCGCCCATGTTGGGATGGAGGGCGTCGCTCGCGGATTCGGCGACTTCGCCGCCCTGGTCCAAAGCGTTCGCACCGCGGCGGGGCAGGACGTTGTCGTTCGCTGGCGGCATTTGCATGTGCGGCCCGAGTCGCTGCTCCAAGTACCGCTGCGAACCATTGTCACCGCCGACGAGGCGCCTGGGCTCTGGTTTCAGTCGGTAATTGGCGAGGCGGCGCCGAAAGAGCGTCCGTTCGAGCGGACCGGCCCGCCGGAATCGGGCGGCGGCCAGCCGCGGTTCGTCGTCGAGCTGCAGTATTCGAACGATGAAGCGGCGCTGGCCGCGCTGGCCCGCGGCGACGTCGACGTGATCGACCGCGTTCCACCGTGGCAATTGGCGCGGCTCGAGCAATCGCCGGAGATTGTCGTCGCGGCGTATCGGCTCCCCACGATTCATGTCCTGATCCCCAACGCCGAGAACGAGCTCCTGCAGACGCGGGAGTTTCGCCGGGCGCTTTGCTATGGCATCGATGGCGAGAGCATCGTGCGCGACATCCTGCTGGCCGGCGAGTCGCGGCAGGGCTTCCGCACCATCAGCGGGCCGTTCCTGGCGGGCGCTTCGCTGAGCGATCCCGTTGGGTATGCCTACGACGCCGACCTCCAGTCGCGCCCTTATGAGCCGCGGCTGGCGGCCATGCTCGCGGGAATCGCGCGGCAAATGGTGGCCAAGCGCGAAGCAGCGGCCAAGAAGCAGCAAGCCGCCGAGGCGGAAGCGGAGAAGTCGGACGCACAGCAGCCGGCGAATGCAGACATGAACGAAGACGCAGGCGACGAAACCGATTCCGACGCGCCGCCGCCAACGACGCCGCTGATCCTCGCCCATTCGACCGACCCGCTCGCACGGCTTGCTTGTCAGACCATTAAGGCGCAACTGGATGCCATCGGCATTCCCGTCAAGCTCGCCGAGTTTGCCGGCGGCGCCCCGGCC
>DASVCM010000448.1:0-3164 GCA_036381635.1 Lacipirellula sp. | reverse complement strand
CCAGCCCGATCGCCGGCATGCCGATCCTTAACGTTGACAAGGCCCGCAATGTGGTCGTGGTCAAGCGCAGCCTGAGCCCCGGCTTCGCGGGCATCCCCAACCCGCTGTTCGCCGCCGACAACTGCCTAATGCTCTTCGGCGACGGCAAGAAGGCGCTCGTCGAAGTCGTCGCGGCTCTTAAGGAAGACTGAGTCGGTTTGACTCACGCAAAGGCGCTAAGGCGCAAAGAAGAGATGCGAAGGAATATGATTGCCCGTGAATCACGCGAATAGAATAGAGTAAGTAAGCCTTCGAAATCCATGCAATCGATTATCTTATTGAATTGCCGTCTTTTTATTCGCGTGATTCGCCGGCCGCTTTCTTGTTTTCTTTGCGCCTTTGCGCCTTTGCGTGAGGCCATTTACTGAGCCAATGGGAACGGATTGCAGCTTGACAGTTCTAAGCGACGGGAAGCAGAAGGCCGCATTGCGTCGAAAGTTGCTCAATTGGTACGGCAAGCATGCTCGCGTGTTGCCGTGGCGAGCCAACCGCGACGCCTACCGCATCTGGCTCAGCGAGGTGATGCTGCAGCAGACGACCGTCGCGATGGCCACCCCGTACTTCGAGCGGTTCGTCGCCGAGTTTCCCACGGTGCATGATCTGGCGGTCGCCGATGAGCAGCGCATCTTGCGGATGTGGGAGGGCCTGGGCTACTACCGCCGCGCGCGCGGTCTGCACGCGGCCGCAAAGCAGGTCGTCGCCGAGCACGGCGGCATTTTCCCACGAGACGTCGCATCACTGATGCGACTGCCGGGCGTCGGCCGCTACACAGCGGGCGCCGTGGCGTCGTTCGCCTACGACACGCCGGCGCCCATCGTCGAAGTAAATACACTACGGGTGATAACGCGACTGATGGCCTTTGAGGGCGATCCGGCCAGCACCTCCGGTCAGCGGCACATCTGGCAGACCGCCGAAGAACTCGTCCCCCGCAAAGGCGCCGGCCGGTTCAACTACGCCCTGATGGAACTCGGCGCCGTCGTCTGCAAACCGGCGGCGCCGCGGTGTGGTGCGTGCCCAGTGACGGCCCACTGCGCAGCATTTCAACAAGGGCTGCAGAACGAACTGCCGCGACTAGCCGCGAAGGCGAAGCCCACCGCCGTTCGCGAGGCCGCCGTCGTCGTCCGCCGCAACGGCCATGTCCTCTTGCGGCAGCGGCCGAAGGGCGAACGTTGGGAAAACATGTGGGACTTCCCGCGGTTTGTACTCACCAGCGAAGGCCCGCTGTTCGTCCGTGATGAGCTGATCGCCAAGACCCGCGAGCAGACCGGCGTCACGATCGAACCGGGCGCCGTACTGAAGACGATCAAGCACGGCGTCACCCGCTTCCGCATCACGCTCGACTGCTACGCAGCCCGCCCGAACGGCGGCCGCGTTCGCTCTACGGCGGCCAAGCCCGTCCGCTGGACGCCGCTGGCCGATCTCAGTCATCTACCTCTAAGCGTCAGCGCCCGAAAAATCGCCGGCTTGATCACGACGCGTCTCACTTAGCCCTCGGTCAATGACCGGGAGCCCGGGGCCAATATCAATCGAACCACTCATCCGCCGGATCGAACGCCGGGACGGCCACAATCAGCGCCCGCAGCTTGCCAACCGCCCGATGCCGGCAACCCGGCTTGATGAGAATCGCATCGCCGGGGCGAATCGAATGCCGCTCGCCATCGAGCTCCATCTCGCCGGCGCCTTCGAGAATGTAGTACAGCTCGGTCAGCCGCTGGTGATAGTGCGTCCGGGCATCGGCGCTGATCTCGGTAATGTGGAGCGTCGCCGCCTGGTCAGGATCGTCGGTGAACGCCCGCCGCGCTTCGCCACAGGGGCACGCCACCGGCGGCAACTCCGCCGGCCGAGTAATGCGAAAACGGCGATCACCGGTCGTCTCGCCCATGGCATCGGCGTCCCCCCTTAGCCCCGGTCAATGACCGGGGGCCAAATGCTTCAGTACTCCACGTCCACCCACTGCTTCTCACGCCCGCTCTTGAGAATCGCATCGCAGATGGCGATCTCGTTGTGCCCGTCCAGGAACGTCGCAAAGTCGCCCCCCTGGCGCGTGCCGGCGATGAAGCCATACACGTTGCGGAACAGGTTCTTCGGCCCATCGGGGTACGCCTCGTTGTGCCCGCCGGGGTAATGGGCGTAGTCGCGAGCCTCCGGATACAGCAGGCTCGGGTCCTTCATCAGCACTTCGTTCGCCTTGTCGCGATGGCCGACCCAAAGCTCGTTCGGCTTCTCCTGATCCCACGAGATCGCGCACTTCGAGCCGTCGATCTCGTAGTACAGCCGATTTTTGCGACCGGCGGCGCACTGGTTCACCGTAAGCACGCCGTGGGCGCCTGAGTCAAATTCCAACAGCACCGAAGCGTAGTCCTCCGTGTTGATCGGCACGTCCTCCATCTCCTCCGGCTTGAGAATCTTGCCGGCGTACGTCTCCACCTCGACCTTTGGCCGCTTCCGTTTCGGGTGGATCGTCACCAGATCCGCCATCACCCGCGTGATCTTCATCCCGGTGATGAACTGAATGATGTCGCACCAATGGCTGCCGATGTCGGCGATCGCCCGGCTGTCGCCCGACATCTCCGGCACCAGCCGCCAGTTCCAGTCGGTCTCCTTGAACAGCCAGTCCTGCAGGTAGCTGCCATGCACCGCCAGCACACGGCCGACGTCCCCTTCTCGGTGCATCGCCCGAGCCTGCTGCACCAGCGGCATGTAGCGGTAGTTAAAATCGATGGCGTTCACGACGCCTGCCTTGTCGGCCAGGCGAACCAGCTCGCGCGACTCGGTGGAATTCATCGCCAGCGGCTTCTCGCTCACCACGTGCTTGCCGGCGGCGAGGATGTCGCGGTTCACCTCGAAGTGAAGGTGATTCGGCGTGCAGTTGTGCACGACCTTGATCTCCGGGTCGGCGAGCAACTGGTGATAGTCGCCGTAGGCCTTGGGAATGGAAAGCTCCTTGGCCTTCCGTTCCGCCAGCTCCTGCCCCCGCTCCGCAACGGCGGCGACTTCCACGAAGCCAAGGCGGCGAAGAGCCTCGACATGCGCCGGGCCAATAAAACCAGTGCCGATAATGCCTGCTTTGATGGATTTCATGTGAGTATGTTGTAGCTGATAGTTAAGGAATCATCAGGAGCACG
>DASVCM010000447.1:0-2263 GCA_036381635.1 Lacipirellula sp. | reverse complement strand
GCCGGGGCTTGATTTCATTGCGGCCTTTTTTGGCTGCTTGTATGCGGGCGTGCTGCCTGTGCCGGCGACCTATCCGAAGCCGCGACGGGCGTCGTCGCGGCTCGATGCGATCGTCGCAGATTGCACGCCGCGGTTTGTGCTGACGACCAGCGACACGCTCGGCGTCATTGCCCTGGATGAGCAGTCGCCGGAGGTGCGGCAGGCGACTTGGATCGCCGTCGATCGTTGCGAGCCGGCGGATGGTTTTGAGCCGGTGGAGCGGTCGCTGAGCGATCCGGCGTTCTTGCAGTACACTTCGGGAAGCACCTCGCAGCCGCGCGGCGTAGTGGTGACGCAGGGCAATCTGCTCCACAATCTGCAACTGATCAGCGAAGGTTTTGGCATTTCTGCGGCGGATGAGTCGCCGGCAACCGCGGTGTTCTGGCTGCCGGCGTATCACGATATGGGGCTGATCGGCGGGATACTCGTGCCGCTGTTCGTCGGCGGCACTTCGCATCTGTTGGCGCCGGCGACGTTTCTGCAGCGGCCGCATCTGTGGCTGGAAACGCTATCGCGAACCCGGGCGGTGATCAGCGGGGCGCCGAATTTTGCGTACGAGTTGTGCACGCGAAAGATCGGCCCGAAACAGCGCGAAGAGCTCGACCTGCAGCGCTGGAACGTGGCGTTCTGCGGGGCGGAGCCGATTTCGGCGGAGGCGCTCGCGGAGTTTGCCGAGGCGTTTGCGCCAGCCGGGTTCAAGAGCGAGGCGTTCTACCCGTGCTATGGACTCGCCGAGGCGACGTTGATGGTGACCGGCGGCGACGCGCGGCGGCCGATGCGCACGCTCCGCGCGGACAAGGCGCGGCTCGCGGCGAACGAGCTGGTCGCGATGCGCAATGGCGGCGAAGCCCGCATGCTGGTGGGCTGTGGCCGACCCTTGGGGAATCAAGACGTGAAGATCGTCGACCCGCAGACGTTTGAACCGCAAACGGACGGCAAGGTCGGCGAGATTTGGGTTCGCGGCGAGTCGGTTGCCGCGGGGTATTGGAATCATCCGGAAGAGATGTGGCAGACGTTCGGCGGCCGGCTGGCCGACGGCAGCGGGCCGTATTTGCGGACGGGCGACCTGGGCGCCTTCGAGGGGGGCGAGTTGTTCGTCACGGGACGGGCGAAGGACGTCATTATCATCCGCGGGCGGAATTTGTATCCGCAGGATGTCGAGCGGACCGCGCAAGCGGCTCACGAGGCCGTTGATTTCGGCGCTGCGTTCTCGGTGGGCGAGGATGGGCACGAGCAGCTCGTCGTGGTGCATCAGGTCCACCGCGAGCATCGGCGCGGCGATCTGGCGCCGGTGGTGCGCGCCGTTCGTGCGGCGATTGTCGAAGAGCATGAGGTCGACCCGCATGCGATCGTCCTGTTACGGCCGGGGGCGCTGCCGCTCACTTCCAGCGGCAAGGTGCAGCGTGCGCGGTGCCGCGAAATGTTCGCGGCGGGGGAGCTTGAGGAACTGACTCGCTCGGTCCACGCAACCGACGTCGGCTCGGCGGCGGGGCGCGTGGACGCCTCTCAGGCCGCCGCCGGTCGGCCGGCGTTCCTCGATAATATCGATGGCTACACGACCGACGCCCTCGCCGGGGAGATCCAGAAGTGGATGCTCGCGTGGCTGGCGGCGCGGGTGGAGGTTGAGGCCAGCGAGCTGACGCCGACGGCGGCGTTCACGGAGCTCGGGATGGATTCGCTGACGGCGCTGGAGTTGAACGTCGAGTTCGAGAAGGTGCTCGGCATTCGACTGCCGCCGACCGCGGCGCTGAACTTTCCGACGCCGGTGGAATTGGCGCGGTTCCTGGCCGAGTCGCTGCAGGGGATGAACCCGACGGCGGCGCCGGAGGGGGATGGCGTCGATTCGTGGTTTTTGGCGATGGAAGCCGACGCCCGGCGGCGGTGATCGTCAGGTTATCTAGCCCGGCCATCTCGCCACGGCGAGTCGCCTGCGGAGACCTGGCCGGAGTTTCAATGCAGTCTTCTCGCTCCGCGAGAAGATTTGCATCTCGCGGAGCGAGACGCCTACACTCGCCGGGCCAGGATGGCCCGGCTATATACTCATTGCGACGCCGCCGCGTCGAGGGCGGCGGCGAGGTCGGCGGAGATGGGGCCGGTTTCGTTCGCGACTGCTTGCGAGGCGGGGTTCGCCAGTTCTTGGTGAACCGCGGGCTCGACCGGCATCGCAGCCGGAGCTTGGGGCGGCGCGGGCGCCGGCGGTGCGGTCCCCTCGGCCGGCAGCGGT
>DASVCM010000446.1:0-2925 GCA_036381635.1 Lacipirellula sp. | reverse complement strand
CCGCCGAGCAGCGACTTGGAAAAGCTGATCGGCGTCTGGCCGGTGGCCATGCCCGAAAGCGAAATCTGAAGCGGCGAGCCGGTTCCCGAATGCGGGATGCTGAGCGTGGCGGCGTGAGAGGTCGCCGTCGTCGGCGCATAGGTCACCGTGATTTGCTTCGATAGCCCTGGCGCGAGCACGATCGGAGCGTTCTGTCCCCAGTTCACGGTAAAGGGCTGGCCGCCCGGCGTGATTGTCGCGGCGCCCGGATCGATGGTGATGCTCGGCCCGCCCGCCGCGTTGCTGTTGGTCAGCGTCAAGAATAACGACTTGGTCTGCCCCGAGGAGACGCTGCCAAAGTTCAGCGCGGTCGTCGAAGCGGTCAGCGTACCCGGCGACTGCGCGCCGCTGCCGAGAATCTCGATTGCCTTGATCGCGGGGTTCTGCACGCCGCGCAGGAAGTCGACGTCGAGATTGCCGTCGCTGGTGACGGTGAACGTCTTTACCACGCCCTTATTGCCGCCGACGTCGGCGAACACGTCGTAATTGTCGAGCACGGTGACGCCTTCGATCTGCACATCGAACACGCGTGCGGCGGCCACAAACAACGGCGCGTAGATCTCCGCAAAGTACAGCCGCACCTGGTACTGGCCGGGAGTTACCGGGAAGTCCCATAACAGCTCGGCGCCGGTGGGCTTATCGAACCGCTCGCTCTGGAAGATCGACATCGGCGTCCCGGAGGGGATCGACGCGTGCGACATGTCGATTGCCGCGCCGGTTGAATACGCCGCCGAGTTCCCCCCTTCGTCCACGTTGCTGAAGGTCGAAGGCGCCGCGGCGGTATCGGCCGCCCATGCGGGCGAGCCGGCGACGCTCGGGCCGCCGGCGTTGATGCGATAGAGCACGCCGCTGGGAGTCTCCGCTTCGGCGTCGCCCGTCAAATCGACGCTCACGGCTCCGTTGCTGCCGTTATGCGGAATCGTCAACTCCGCGGTGTGCGAACCGCTCGCCGTTGGGTTGTAGGTGAGGGTCACCACCGTCGATTGCCCCGGTGCGAGCACGATTGGCGCCGCCTGCGCGAAGCTGAAGCTGTAAGGACCGCTCGGCGCGATTGCTGCCGCGGCCGGATCGACCGTGATATCCGCTGCACCGCTATTGCCGCCGTTGGTGATCGTGAGTTGCCGCGTCGCCGTCTGGCCGACCGTCACGGCGCCGAAGTCGAGCGCCGCCGCCGACGCGTTCAAGGGACTCGCCGCCTGGCCGACCGTTAGGATTTCGATCCCCTTGACCGCCGGGTTCTGCACGCCGCGCAGGAAGTCGACGTCGAGATTCGCATCGCTCGTGACGGTGAAGCTCTTCATCACTCCCTTGTGGCCGCCGACGTCGGCGAAGATATCGTAATTGTCGAGCGCCGTGACGCCTTCAATCGCGACGTCGAACACTCGCGCGCCATTGGCGAACAGCGGCGCATAGATCTCGGCGAAGTACAGCCGCACCTCGTACTGCCCCGGCGATACAGGGAAATCCCAGAGGAGGTTCTCGCCGGTCGGTTTGTCGAACCGCTCCGACTGGAAGAGCGCCATCGGCGTTCCGGCCGGCAGCGACGCGTCCGTCATGTCGATGGCCGCGGCGGTCGAGAACGCCGCCGAGTTGCCGCCGGACGCGGCATTGCTGAACGACGACGGCGCCGCGCCGGTGTCCGCCTGCCACACCGGGCTTCCGACCAGCTCCGGCCCGCCGGCGTTAATGCGATAGAGCGTGGCGAGTAGCCGGCGGCCTTCTAGCGGTTCGAACCGAAGCTGCCGGGGGTAGAGAACTGTATGCGAACGCTTCCGAGCAAGACGCGTGGGCTTCATGCGAGTGGACCATCGAAGTGGCGTTACAAGTAATTCGTTTCCCGCCGCGCCGTCGGCCGGAAAAAACTACCAAATCGCCATATCTTCTATGTCCCTGCGCGGAATTCTCGCAAGTTCCGCGACGACCGGGGAGGGGCGCCTCAAAAAAAAGTGAGGCGGGCAATGGGCGTGCGCGTCGCGCTTCGGCGCCTGCGTGCGCCAGCTCGCTCAGCTCGCCGAACAAACCAGCGGCGGCAAAACAGGAAAAGATTGGCCTGCGACGTGCGAATTGGGATATATTGCAGCTTGTCGAGAAGCCGGACCACAGCCACTTTCTGCCGAGCCTGGCCATGACTGCTCGTCGCATTGTTTGGGCAACGCTGACTGCCGCCGCATTGTTGCCATTGTGCACCTCGGCGTCCGCTTTCGAGAAGCTGACCAGCGGCGACGCTAGCACGAAGAATGCCAAACCGACGGCCGCCGACATGAGCCGGCGGATCGATGCGCTGCTTGAGCAACAGTGGGCCGCTGAGGGCGTCGAACCGGCGGCCGTGACGGACGACGCCGGATTCCTTCGCCGGGCGTCGCTGGACCTCAACGGCGTCATTCCGCGAGCGTCCGAAGTCCGCGAGTTCCTCGCCGACCAGCGCCCCGACAAAAGGGCGCAGCTTGTTGAACGGTTGCTCGGGTCGCCGCGCTACGCCACCCACATGGCCACGACCTGGCGGAACCGCATCCTGCCGACCGAGGCGGAGCCGTCGCGCAATCGCCAGGCCGTCGCCCTGCAGAAGTGGCTGCGAGCGCGGTTCGCCAAGAACCTGCGGTACGACAACCTGGTCGGCGGGCTGCTGCTGACCAGCGGCGGCGATGAAATCGGTCCGGCCCTCTACTTTCAGGCGCACGACGCCGCCCCCGAGAAGATGGCCGCCAGCGCCGCCGAGCTGTTCATGGGCGTCAAACTTCATTGCGCTCAGTGCCACGACCATCCGTACGCCGATTGGTCACAGCGCGAGTTTTGGGGATTTGCCGCGTTCTTCGCCCGTACCCGGCCCGCCGACGGCAACATGGGCATGATGCGCACCGCGTATCGGCTCGTCGACACGCCGGATGG
>DASVCM010000445.1:0-6878 GCA_036381635.1 Lacipirellula sp. | reverse complement strand
GATCGTCTACCAGGTGCTGTCGACCGACATCGCCAACATGATGGGCGAGTACGCCACGCTCAAGGCCATGGGCTACCCGAACCGCTACCTCGCGGCGGTCGTGCTGCAGCAATCGGTGCTGCTGGCGCTGGTCGGCTACGTGCCGTCGCTTTTGATCTCCTGGGGCCTGTACGCTTTTGTGGGAACGCACTCGGGGCTGCCGATGATCATAACCTGGCAGATCATGGTGACGGTGCTCCTGCTCGCCGTGGCCATGTGCGTCCTGTCAGGCATGGCGGCCCTGCGCAAATTATTTCAAGCCGATCCCGCGGATTTGTTTTAGGGGGAATGCTGGATGCTGGATGTTGGGTGCTGGATGTAAGTCATCCTGAGCGAAGCGAAGGATCTGGCGGCAGTGCAGATTCCAGACTTCGCTGCACTCAGAATGTCGCAGCAAGGTTAACATCCAGTGTCTAGCATCCAGTATCCAGCATCTTCCCGCTCACGTTATGCCTTTGCCTAACAAAACGCCCCTGGCCTGGAAAAATCTCACCCACGACTGGCGTCGGCTGGCCGTGGCGGTGGCGGGGATTGGCTTCGCCGTGCTCTTGATGTTCACTCAAGTCGGCTTCCAGAACGCCCTGTTCGATAGCCAGGTCAAGGTGATCGACGACCTGGCCGGCGACATCTTTCTGGTGAGCCGAGCCAAGTACACGCTCGCCGCCGAGAAGCGGTTTCCGCGCGAGTTGATCAACCAGGCGAATTCCGCCCGCGGCGTAATCGGCGCCTATCCGCTGTACACCGAGCTGACCCTCTCGCGGCTGAAGAACTTGAGCGCCGGCGCTTCGGGGAAGGCTTATCCGATTCGATCGATCGGCTTCCATTTGAGCGACCCGGTGTTCCGGTCGCCGGAAGTCAACCGGCAGCTTTCAAAGCTGTATGCCCCGGGCGCCGCGCTCATCGACCTCCGCAGCAAACGCGACAACTTCGACTTTCCCATGGAGGACGAGGCCGCGCTCGCCGCCGCGCCGGCGGAGCTGGCCAACCGCCGGGTGACGCTCGTCGGCACATTCAAGCTGGGGACCGACTTTGCCCACGACGGCAATCTGGCCATGAGCGCCGAGAGTTTCGCTCGTTTCTTCCCGCAGCGCGTGCGCTATGGCGATCCGCTCAGCGTCGTCGACATCGGCATCGTTCACGTTGAAAACGGCGCCGACGTGCTTGAAGTTCGCGACGCCGTCGACGCACTTCTCGACGACCGCGTCTTTGTCTACACGCGCGAGCAATTCCGCAACGAGGAGATTCGCTTCTGGGACGAGAGCACGCCGATCGGCATCATCTTCACCGCGGGAAAGATCATCGGCTTCGTCGTCGGAATGGTCATCTGCTACCAGGTAATCTACTCGGATATCGCCGACCACATGCCCGAGTTCGCCACGCTGAAGGCAATGGGCTACTCGACCGGCTACTTCCTGCGCCTGATCGTCGTCGAGGCGGTTCTCCTTTCTTTGATCGGGTTCGTGCCGGGCCTCGTCGTGAGCGCCGGCCTGTACTCGATGCTCGCCGAGGCGACGGGATTGCAATTGCAAATGACCGTCGACTCGGTCCTGCTCGTCCTGGTGCTGACGGCCGCCATGTGCATCGCATCTGGTATGCTGGCCGTGAGAAAGCTGCTCGCGGCCGATCCTGCAAACCTGTTCTGACGGATTTATAGCCCCCGGCTCTGCTGGGGGACAGCATACGCACAAATGCTCCCACTCGACGCCGTCGCCCGGCAAAGCCGGGGGCTTTCATGGTGAGTTCCTTTTCGGTGTATGAAGATACTATGCACGCCACCCAATCCCTCCCAGCCACTAGCGGCATGTACGCCGGCGGGATGCAAATCCCCAAGACCGTAAAGGTTTCGCAGCTCAACCACTACTTCGGCGAAGGCGAGCTGCGCAAACAGGCCCTGCATCAGAACAACCTCGAAGTCCGCCGCGGCGAGATCGTCATCATGACCGGGCCTTCTGGGTCTGGGAAAACGACGCTGCTAACCCTCGTCGGCACGCTCCGCACCGTGCAGGAGGGGAGCCTCAAAGTCCTCGGCCACGAGCTCAACGGCGCCACTCGGGACGCGATCGTCATGCTCCGCCGCGAGCTGGGTTTCATCTTCCAAGCGCACAACCTGTTCGAGTCGCTCACGGCATTTCAGAACGTAAACATGGCGGCCGAGCTCAACGGCTTGGACCACGGCGCGGCTAAGGAGCGGATCGACTACCTGCTCAATCGGCTGGGGCTGGGACAACGCATTCACTACAAGCCCAAGTCCCTCTCCGGTGGGCAGAAGCAACGCGTGGCCATCGCCCGCGGGCTGGTTCATCAGCCGAAGCTCGTGCTGGCCGACGAGCCAACCGCGGCGCTCGACGAGCAGTCAGGCCGCGAGGTGGTGACGCTCTTCCAGGAGCTCGCTCGCGACGAAGGCTGCACGATCATCATGGTTACCCACGACAACCGCATCCTCGACGTCGCCGACCGGATCGTGAACATGGTCGACGGCCACATCCGCTCCGACGTGGCCGTGCACGAAACGTCGGTCATCTGCGAATTCCTGCGGCAGTTCCCGCTGTTCGCCGACCTGCAGACCAGCACCCTCACCGAGGTGGCCGACAAGATGATGGTCGCCGAGGCCGGCGCCGGCGACGTGGTGATTCGCCAGGGCGACCCCGGCGAGTTGTTCTACCTCATCCGTAGCGGCGGCGTCGACGTGATCGTCGAGCACGACGGCGAGGCGTCCAAAGTCGCCGAGCTTGGCGAAGGCCAGTACTTCGGCGAGGCCGCCCTCTTGCGCGACGAGCCGCGCAACGCCACGATCGTGGCCACCGCCCCGAGCGTCTTCTATACCCTCGGCAAAGCCGACTTCAAGGCCGTGTTGGCCCGCAGCAAGTCGTTCGTCGACGAACTGCGAAACGTCCTCGCCAGCCGGACGTAAGTATCATTGCCGTTGCAGCCCCGGCCTCTGGCCGGGGGCGATTTTCCATCTGAGTAGGCGTCGCCCCAACGTGGTGCTTACCCCCCGGGGCGAAGCCCGGGGCTGCCATCCAAAGATTCATTCCCTGCAACATTTGTCGCAGCGGCAAGCCGAGTCACCGTAGCAGCACACGCCCGCCTTGCAGCGCACGCACGCCCCATTGCAAGAGCCCTCGCAGCAGAGCGTTGGTGCGAATCCGCATTCGGCCGCTAGCGCAGCTTGCGCCTGCCGCAATCGCACCATCGCGACCTTGAGCGTGGCGACCTGCTCGATGAGGTCCGACTCCGCGTCGTACAGCCGCCCGCGCGCCGCGCTGATCTCAAACACGGGGATATCCTCGGCGTCGCGCCTGGCCGTGAGCGACTCCACATTCGCGCGCCGTGCTTCGACGGCGTTCCGCGCCAGCGCAACCCGTTGCTGCTGCATGATGACCTGATAGACGGCGCCCTTGATCTCCGCCGTCGCCAACTGCTCGGTGTCCTGGTACAGCCGGGCCAGCTGCCGGCAGCGGACGGCCACCTCGTGCTCGTTGCAGTTCAGGCAGCGAAGGCGATGGACAATTCCCTCGGTCGGCTCGACCGAGCCGAGCGTGCCGTCGGCCACCGCCAGCACCCCGCGAGCAACGCGGAGCGTCGTCTTCTCCAGATTGCACAGCACCAGCTCCAGCCCCCGCAGGTCGAATCGCTGCGGCAATCCCGCGGCGAGCTCCGCTTCCGGATCGAGGGCCGACATATCCGGCGCCCAATCGACTTGCGGCCAGAAAAAGCGGTTCTCTGAAACCGGGCAACCAAGCTGTTTCTGCAATTGCCCGTTAAGCTGCACCCGCGCGTAGTCCAGTTGCAGCCGCTGGTCTTCCAGTTCGCTTAATCTGATGGCAATCTCTTCGCGATCGATCTCCACCGGCAGTCCCGCGTCGCGAAGCTTCGCGGCCCGTTCACTCGATCGCGCCGTCTCCTGAATCGCCAGCTCCAAATAATGCTTGCGGGCTTCAAGCCCGGCGAGTTGATAGTAGGCTTCAAGCGCAGCGCCGGCGGCCTTGTTCCGAAGGTCGGCGGCGTGCAGCTCCAACAGATCGCGCTGCAGGCACAGGTTTTCCTGCACCACCTGAGAGTCGCACTCGATGACGACGCTCGCCCAGTGCTCTTCCAGCTCGACCAGGTTGGCGAGGTTGGCGTTCGCCGCCGCCCGGCACTGACACTCCGCGGGCGTCAGCAACTGGTACGTTTCGTCCGGCCCAGGCAAGGGCTGCAGCGAACAGGCGCCTGCGACGCAGTCAGGGGTGAGCGCGACCAGATCCGGCGCCGCGTCCTCGACCGCAGCTTCCGCGAGGTCGCACGCGATATGCGGCGTCGCCGGCAGACAGCCGGCCGACGGGCAGCGGCACCCCGACGCCGCCAGCACGACCGCAACAACCCCGGCGATAGCAATTCGCGGCAAATACATGAGAACCGTTTCAACAGGCCTAATCGCGCGTTCGCCACTAGGTATCGAGTGCCGGCTATGCCTGGCGAAACAGCTAGCGCCATTTTTCCGCAGGCGCCACCTGCGAGGAGTTTGCGGGTTGTACCTGTCGCTCCGGCGGCGGCCGAGCCAACCGCCTTGGTGTGGGGTTGGCGTCATTCTGAGCGAAGCGAAGAATCTAGTGCTCCGGTGGATCCTTCGCTCCGCTCAGGATGACAGCCGTTACACTTAACCTGAACGCGTGAAAGTGCCTTCGTAGTTAATCTTCTCTAATGAACCACCCCGCAAGCCTGTCCTCCGATACTTTGCAGGCCCAGTGCACTGTCGAGCGAACGCGGCGCTCCGGTCCCGGCGGGCAGCATCGGAATAAAGTCGAAACGGCGGTGGTCCTCACCCATCGGCCAACGAGCGTGCGGGCCGAGGCCTCAGAACGCCGCAGCCAGGCGGCGAACCTGGCCAAGGCCTTATTCCGGCTGCGGATCAGGCTCGCGATTCAGTTGCGAACGCCGCCGGGGAAGGCGCCTTCCGAATTGTGGATCAGTCGCGTCGCTGGCAACCGAATTGCCGTGAACCCCGAGCACGAGGATTTCCCAGCACTCCTCGCCGAGGCGCTCGACGTACTGGCCGCGGAGCAGTGGTCCGCGCCCGCGGCGGCAGCGTTCCTGGGGATTTCCAGCTCCCAACTGGTGAGACTCCTCAAGCTGCAGCCCGAGGCCCTGATACTGCTCAATGGCCATCGGCGGAAGCTGGGACTTCCCACTTGCCGGTAGTCGGCCGCCGCCGTCGGCGATAAAGTTACAAACACCCGCCCGATTTGTCATCTGCCCAGGCGCCCTCCGCTACCGCGTCGCGGCTACCACACCGCAGTCGGTTACCCGCGTGTTAGCCGCGGCGCGAAGGTCCGCCGGAGCGGAGCGCGCGACTCCCCACACTTTGCCCGCCCATTCACCCAGCCTGTTGAGGTTGCATCTTCGTGTACGCCGTCTTATTTGACATCGATGGAACCCTGGTCCAAACCGGCGGGGCAGGGCAGTTGGCCTTCGCCGAGGCGTTTGTCGACGAGTTCGGCGTCTCGGAGCTGTCATGGAACGTCCCTTTCGCAGGGCGAAGCGATCGAGCCATCGCCTTCGATCTGATGCGAGCTCACGACATTCCCACGACCGAAGCGAACTGGGAGCGGTTTCGCGGCGCGTATCTCCAGCGTCTTCCAACGGCGCTCACGCTGCGGCAGGGCCGCGTCCTGCCGGGAGTGGTCGAGCTACTTGATGAGCTCCAGCGGCATGAGCGACCGCTCGTCGGACTGCTCACCGGCAATCTTCAGGAAGGCGCCCGGCACAAGCTGACCTATTACGGCCTCATCGAGCGCTTTGGCTTCGGCGGTTTCGGCGACGTCTCCGACGAGCGCTGCGACATCGCCGCCGCGGCGCTGGCCGAAGCCGAGCGCGCCGCAGCCATGTGCAACGGCCGCAAGAACGGGAATCCGCTTACCGGCGTCATGGTCATCGGCGACACGCCGCACGACATTAGCTGCGCGCGGTCGATAGGCGCTTTTGCCGTCGCCGTGCCGACCGGCAACACGCCCGCCAGCGACCTCGCCGCCGCAAAGCCCGATCTGCTGCTGGAGGACCTGTCCGACCCGCGACCGCTGCTGGAAGTGATCCACGCACTCCGCTGAACGATTTCTGCAGCCCCGGCTTCCGGCCGAGGATGGCTTAGCCCCAACGGGGCGTTAGTTAATAGCCAGGGGCGTAAGCCCCTGGTACGAGCATGTTAAACGACCGTAAGCCCCAACGGGGCGGCAGTAGGATGGCCAGCGCAATGCCGCCCCGTTGGGGCTTACGGTCGCAACCTCCATGAGGACCAGGGGCTTACGTCCCTCGCTATTGACTGTCGCCGCGTTGCGGCTGAAGTGCTTGAAGTTGAAGAAGCTTTGAGGTGGGGATCGACCTTAGCCCTCAACCAAAAACACATGCAGCGACCGCGCTCCATGGGCGCCGATGACCAGCGCCTGCTCGATGTCGGCCGTCTTCGACGGGCCCGACATAAACGTCCCCCACTTCGCTGTGGCGAACGGCCCGCCGTCGCCAGCCGCGCGATGGAGCCACGGATAAGCTTCGTGCATGTTGTTGACCACACAGTCGGCCGGCACGACCAACGCCACGTGCTGCGAGAGAAAGTAAGCGACTCGCTGCCGCACCGCCGCGCCGGTGACCCACACCGCGGCGTTCTCCGCCACGGCAAGCTCGCCTGGCAGGATCGCCAGATCGACGTTCGCCAGGTCGTGGGGATCGTCGATCGCTTTCAAATCGACATTGCCGGCGCAGGCGTCGGGAAAGACCGAGCAAACTTGCTTCGCTCCAAGGAGGGAGATTAGCTGTTGAAGCTCCTCGCGCAGCGTGAACTCTCCACTTAGAACCTTCCCCACGCC
>DASVCM010000444.1:0-2634 GCA_036381635.1 Lacipirellula sp. | reverse complement strand
GAGCCTCGCCCTCCCGCGCGCGGTGCTAGCAGGGTAAAATGCTGACAGTTGCGACCCTCGGTCATTCTGAGCGGAGCGAAGAATCTGACGTGACGCTAGATCCTTCGCTTCGCTCAGGATGACAATCGCAGAGCGTCCCAGGAATCCCTCGCCCAGGAAGGTGATCGAGTTCGCATGACCAAGCACATTTTCGTTACCGGAGGCGTCGTCAGTTCTCTGGGCAAGGGGCTCACCAGCGCGTCGATTGGCATGCTGCTGGAGCGCCGCGGCCTGCGGGTGCGGATGCAGAAGCTCGACCCGTACATCAACGTCGATCCCGGCACGATGAGCCCCTATCAGCACGGCGAGGTGTACGTGCTGGACGACGGCAGCGAAACCGATCTCGACCTGGGGCACTACGAGCGGTTTACCAACTCGCCGCTCACGCGGGATTCGAATTACACGACGGGGCAGATCTACCTGTCGGTCATCAACAAGGAACGGCAGGGCGAGTTCCTGGGCAAGACGGTCCAGGTGATTCCGCACATCACTAACGAGATCAAGTCGGTGATCCAGAGGCTCGGCGAGGGGGACGTCGACGTCGTCATCACCGAGATCGGCGGCACGGTGGGCGACATCGAGAGCCTGCCATTCCTCGAGGCGATTCGCCAGTTCGCGCTCGACGTCGGGAAGCAGAACTGTCTGTACATTCACCTGACGCTCGTGCCGTACTTGAAGGCGGCCCGCGAGCTGAAGACCAAGCCCACTCAGCATTCGGTCGGCCAGCTTCGCGAGATCGGCATTCAGCCCGATGTGCTGATTTGCCGCACCGAGCAGCCAATCAGCCGCGAGGATAAAGAGAAGATCGCGCTGTTCTGCAACATCCCCTACGAAGCGGTGATCGAGGAGCGCGACAAGGACTTTTCGATTTACGAAGTGCCGCTGAGCCTGGTCGAGAACAAGATCGATGGGCTCATCTGCCGGCAGTTGGGGCTGAAGACGCCGGAGCCGCAGATCGATGATTGGCGCGAGCTGTTGCGCCGGCTGCGACATCCGCAGCACGAAGTGAGCATCGCCGTGGTCGGCAAATATGCCGAGCATCGCGACGCATACAAGTCGATTTACGAGTCGCTCGACCACGCGGGGATGGCCAACTCTTCGCAGGTGCGGATCGCGCGGATTCAGAGCGAAGAGCTGGAGCACGAAGGGCCCGAGCGAATGCTTTCGGGCTACGACGGCATCCTCGTGCCCGGCGGCTTCGGCGAGCGTGGCATTGAAGGCAAGATCGCGGCTATTCGATACGCCCGCGAGAAGGGGGTGCCGTTCTTCGGCATTTGCCTGGGGATGCAGTGTGCGGTGATCGAGTTCGCGCGAAACGTGTGCGGGCTCGAAGGCGCCCACTCGACGGAGTTCGACAAAGATACGCCGCACGGCGTGATCTGCCTGCTCGACGAGCAGCGCGACGTCACCGACAAGGGCGGCACGATGCGGCTGGGCGCGCAAGCGGCGAAGCTCGACCCCGAAAGCCACGCAGCGCGGGCGTACGGCGCCACGGAAGTTTCCGAGCGGCACCGGCACCGGTATGAGCTGAACAACCGCTACCGGCAGCAGTTCGTCGCCAACGGCCTGCGAATCGCGGGGACGAGCCCCGACGGCCAGCTTGCCGAGATCGTGGAAATTGCCGACCATCGCTGGTTCGTGGCCGTGCAGTACCATCCCGAGTTCAAGTCGAAGCCGACCGCGGCCCACCCGTTGTTCGCCGGGTTCATCGCGGCGGCGATTGAGCATCACGCGGCCAAGCACGGACGGGCGGCGGAGGCTGCGGCGACGGCAACTACGGAACCGAAGAAGGTGGCGCCGCGACCGGCGCCTCAGGAAGCGTGAAGCTCGCAGGATACGTCATCACGAGCGACGCGAAGGATCTAGCGGCATGGTGGAGTCTCATCCGCTCCTAGATTCTTCGCTCCGCTCAGAATGACATGAACGTCTGGTGCACTGTTCGAGAGGTCCAGCGATGAGCGACGAGAAGAAGATCATCATCGACGAGGACTGGAAAAGCCAGGTCGCCGCGGAGAAGGAAGCGGCGCAGCAGCAGAAGCAGGCGGCGAGCGGCGAGTCCGCCTCAGCGGGCGTGAGCGACGGCGACTACGAGGCCATACCAGCGTCGTTCGATTTGTTGGTTTCGACCTTCGTCACCGAAGCCATGGTCGCGCTCGGGCAACTCCCGCATCCGGCGACCAATCAACTGGCGTTCGACCCGGCGCACGCGCGGTTCGCGATCGACATGCTGGAGGTCATCGCGGAGAAAACGAAGGGGAATCTCACGCCCCAGGAAGACCGCGGCCTGCAAGACTTGGTGCATCAATTGCGGATGGCGTTTGTAGCGATCAGCAGTCAGCCATCAGCGGTCAGCCAGAACAATATCGAGACGCCCTAAGATTTCTCTGGCTGAGAACGTGGGACGGCGAGGGTCCCGCTTACTTTTGAAACCGCCACGCCCAGCCGGCGGAGGATGCGGGTCCCCCTTGCCGATCAACCTGTCAGTCAAGACTTGCAACACGCCCCTGGTGACAACGGACGGGTCAATGACAGGCTAACCGTGCCGGCCAGGCATGGCTTGTACGGTGCGTTGCAGACTCGCAATGCTAGCACTTC
>DASVCM010000443.1:0-5946 GCA_036381635.1 Lacipirellula sp. | reverse complement strand
GGCGGCTGGTTCAGGAATGGCGGCGCCAGCGGCGGGATTTGGCGGGGGCGTGATGTTCCGTTGCCAGGCAAGGAAGTCGCTGCCGTCGCTGTCTCCATCGCCGTCGGCGTCGGCGGCGGGGCCATCACCGAATCCGATCGTCCAGTTTTGCAGATCGCCGCCGTCGACGAAGCCGTCGCCGTTGAAGTCGGCGGGGCCGGGGTGCGGCGCGAGGGCCAGCGGCGGATCGTAGGCAATCCAGATCTGGCGGTTGCTGCGTTCGAGGAAAGAGATCACCGGCAACCCGGCCTTGTCATACGCCAGGCCGACGCCTTGCGAGAACTCCAATGGCATTCCCGTGGGCGTGGCGCTGGCCACTGTTGTAACTACCCAGGCCGGCGTCGGCTCGTTGGTATCCATAAAGGCGTATTTCAGCACGCCGTTATTGACCCAGGCGGCGCCGACGATGCCGTCATCATTGGCCGCCGAAGCGACGTCGGCGATCGGCGGCGAGTTGAATGAGGCGTCGAGTATCGACGAGGTCCAGGCGCCGGTCATGATGTCGAACCGGAAGGCGGCGACTGAGTTTTGGGTCGACAGCCGATCGACGCCAACGATATGCGGCCGCGAGCTGGCGTCATAACTCAGATCAACGGTCGCGCCAATGAGCCGCGGATGATTGCGAATGTCCGCATTGATCGTCGTGGATAACCAGGCGCCATTGAGCAGCGGACTTTGCTGCCAGAAGGTGAGCGGACCGTCGCCGCCGAAGGACTGCGTTACTGCGCCAGTTTCGCCAGACGGAGAAAGCGCGACGTCGAACAGCTTCTTTTCGCTGAAGGGCGGCTGATTGGGAATCATCGAACTATTGGCGACGAACGGATCGCCGTCGGCGTCAAACTTCAGCGCCTGCATGCCGTTGAGCGGCGGTTGAAATCCACTTAATGAGTTTCCGACGACGACGGCGTCCGGAGGCTGGGATGTAAACGCTGACGTTTGTAGCGTGACGCCGAATCCATCGGGAGCGCCGCTTGCGGCCTGCAAGTAAACGTTGCTGCTGGGAACGAAGTTCTTCGTTAGATCCGCGCCGATCTGATGCCAGTTGGTTGGCGGTCCGATGGGCACCTGGCCTGTATTGGCCACCGGGAACAACGAATACGCGTTAAGCCTTCCTTGATCGATGCCGTAAACCACGGGCCAGCTTAGGTTGGCCCGCATCGAAACGGCCGTTTGCGGCATGCTTGGCATCGAGCTGCGAAAGCCGGTGCGCTGGAAAGTCCAGCTAAAGTTGTCCGCGGCGGCCGATGAGGCGAGCTGCGCCGCTACCAGAGTCATGAGAGCCAGGTGACGAGCATTCATGCGTGCGACTCCCGAGTCAGTTTGCCCCTGACGAGAAGTTGAATCTGTATCTATAGGCGAGAGATTCAGGGCGGTCAATTTTGCACACCGTTGGGCCATGGCGTCGCTGTGAACGATTTAGCCCGCTGCTCGCGGCGGGTGACCGCGGGGCGAGCCCCGCGGCTAAGTGGACGATGTAATTCGGGCGGTCAGGCCTCGCTGGTGACGCGGCGAATCGAGCTCGCTTCGCCATTGGGCCGGGCGACGCCGCGGACCATGGCGATGCGCCCCGTGCGGACCAGCTCGACAATGCCGAACGGGCGCATCAGGTCGATGAACGCTTCGATCTTCTTCTCCTGGCCGGAGATTTCAACGATTACCTGCTCCGGCGCCACGTCGACGACCTTGCCGCGGAAGATGCTGCACAGCTCGTGGATGTGAGCACGGTTCTCGGGCGAAGCGTTGACCTTGATCAGCATCAAGTCGCGCTCGACGAACTCCTGCGAGCTGATGTCGTCAACGCGCACCACGGTGACGATCTTCTCGAGCTGCTTGCGGACCTGCTCCAGCGTGCTGTCGTCGCCGACGACGACGAACGTCATCCGCGAGAGGCCGGGGTCTTCGGTTTCGCCGACGGCGAGGCTGTCGATGTTGTAGCCTCGCGAAGCGAACATGCCGGCGACGTGGGCCAGCACGCCCGGGACGTTCTGCACGAGGGCGGAGAGGACGTGACGCATCGGAAGGGTCCTGGTCTGCGGAAAAACGAACCTTTGATCATAGCTCGGCAAAATCGGGCTCACAAGCTGGGCGGATATGTCGGGAATGACGCCTTAGCCGCGAGCTAACAGCTCGCCGGTGAAGCGGAGAGGCGTTGCTAGTGGGGAGTCAAATGTAGCGATCCGGCGAGCTGTTAGCTCGCGGCTGAGGGGCCCGAACGCTGAGCGGACTCCTCGGTGGACCTCGGAGTGACAGGGTTCTGCGCGTGGTTGCTGGCTCTGAGGCATCGTGATAGGGTGAACCGTTTGCACCTGCGCCGCTGACGCCGACTGAGAGCACGCATCCCTGCACGCAGCATGTCGATCGCCACGCCAACGCCGCCTGCCGCCGTGGAGACGCCCGCCGCCCCGGCGGACGTGATCCGCATCCGGGGCGCCCGAACGCACAACCTGAAGAATGTGGATCTCGACATCCCCCAGTGGCGGCTGGTGGTGATGACAGGACTCAGCGGCTCGGGAAAAAGTTCGCTCGCGTTCGACACGCTATTGGCCGAGGGGCAGCGGCAGTACATCGAGAGCCTCTCGACGTACGCCCGACAGTTCTTCGACCAGATGGAGCGGCCCGACGTCGACTTGATCGAGGGGCTGCAGCCGACGATCGCGCTGGATCAGCGGGCGGTGGTCAACAATCCGCGGAGCACGGTGGCGACAGTCACCGAGATTTACGACTTCCTGCGGGTGCTGATGGCCCGAGTAGGCGAGGTGGCCTGCCCCGAGTGCGGGACGCCGATCACGCAGCAGACGCCCGCCGAAATCCAGCAGGCGATTCTCGCCCTGCCCGAGCAGACGAAGGTGATGATCCTGGCGCCGATGGTCCGCGGCCGCAAAGGGAAGCACACTGACGTGATGGAGCAGATTCGCCGCGAGGGATTCGTCCGCGTGCGGGTCGACGGGCTGACGTACGAGCTGGAGGATGTGCCGGAGCTGAAGGCGCAGCAGCGGCACGACATCGACGCGGTGGTCGATCGCGTGATCATTCGGCCAGGCATCGAAAACCGACTGGCCGAGTCGGTGCGGCTGGCGCTGAAGCATGGCGAGGGGGCGCTGCGGGTGGCGATCCTCACGCCCGAGGCGAAGGCGATCGCCAATGGAGCGGCCACGCGCGAAAGCACCGCCGAGAATGGCTGGGTCGAGCGGGTTTACAGCACGCGGTATGCGTGTCCCGACTGCAAGACCAATCTCGCGGAGATTGAGCCGCGCACCTTTAGCTTCAACAGTCCGTACGGCGCGTGCCCGGCGTGCGAGGGGCTGGCGACGCGCGAGGGGTTTGTTGCGGAGCTGGTTGTTCCCGATGAGAGCCTGTCGCTCGCGCAGGGAGCGATTGCACCGTGGCGCGGGGCGGCGGCGGAGGCGCGTAGTAAGCAGCATGCGCTGCTCGATGGGTTCTTGTCGAGCGCGAAGGTCGATTGGGATACGCCGCTGGAGGCGTGGCCGCCGAAGGCGCGCGAGCAATTGTTGAGCGGCGCCAACGGCAAGTTCCCCGGGCTGTTGGCGCACCTGGAAATGGACTACGCGGGCGCCACGCGCGACTCGGTGCGGTCGAAGCTGGCCGAGTTCCGCGGACCTGTACCCTGCGGCGAATGCGGCGGGTCTCGGTTGCGGCCGGAGGCGCGGTCGTGTCGGCTGGGCGGGCTGGCGATTCACGAGATTACGGCGCTGCCGATTGAACAAGCCCGGCAGTTCTTTGCGAGGCTCGCGTTCACGCCGACGATGCAACCGGTCGGTGAGCCGCTGACCGCAGAGATTGCGCGGCGGCTGGAGTTTCTGATCGAAGTCGGCGTCGAGTACCTCACGCTCGACCGCGCGGCCGATAGCTTGAGCGGCGGCGAGATGCAGCGCGTGCGGCTGGCCACCGGCATCGGTTCCGGCCTGGTTGGCGTGCTGTACATTCTCGACGAACCGTCGATTGGCCTGCACCCTCGCGACAATGCGCGGCTGATCGAATCGCTCCGCCGGCTGCAACAACAGGGGAACACCGTGCTGGTGGTCGAGCATGATGAGGCGGTGATGCGAGCGGCCGATTGGCTCGTAGACATCGGGCCCGGAGCTGGCGACCGCGGTGGATCGATCGTCGCGGAAGGGACGCCCGAGGACGTGGCGGCTAGTCCGGCGTCGATTACCGGCGGCTATCTCTCAGGCCGATTGCGAATCGAACCGCCGGCCGAGCGGCGGCGTCCGGCGAAGACGCGGATGCTGGAGCTCGAAGGGGCGACGCTGCATAACCTGCAGAACGTCGATCTGAATCTGCCGCTGGGGTTGTTCACTTGCGTCACGGGCGTGAGCGGCAGCGGGAAGAGCTCGCTCATTATCGATACGCTGGCCGCGGCGCTGGCTCGTAAACTGAACGGCGCGGCGACGCGGCCCGGTCCGTATCGAGCGCTTCGGGGCGCGTCGAAGCTCGAGCGGCTGATTCACGTCGATCAATCGCCGATCGGACGCACGCCGCGCTCGAACCCGGCGACGTTCACCGGCGTGTGGGATGAAGTCCGCCGCGTGTTCGCGGGCACGAAGTACGCCAAGCAGCACGGTTACAAGGCGGGGCGGTTCAGCTTCAACGCCAAGGGAGGCCGCTGCGAGCATTGCCAGGGCCAGGGGGTTGAACGGATCGTGATGCGGTTTCTGCCCGATCTGTTCGTGACCTGCCCGGTGTGCCATGGCCGGCAGTTCAACCGGCAGACGCTGGCCGTGCGGTATCGCGAGAAGTCGATCGCCGACGTGCTGGCGATGCCGATCGACGAGGCGGCCGGATTCTTCGAGAACCACCCGAGCATTCACCGGATGCTCACCAGCCTCGTGGACGTGGGGCTCGGCTACCTCACGCTTGGCCAGCGGAGCACGACGCTCTCTGGGGGCGAGGCGCAGCGGATCAAGCTCGCCGCGGAATTGGGCCGGCCGTCGAGCGGGCCGACGCTTTACATTCTCGACGAACCGACAACGGGGCTGCACACGGACGATATCGGTAGGCTACTGAAGGTGCTGCAGCAACTGGTGGAGCTGGGGCACACGGTGGTGGTCATCGAACACAATCTGGATGTGGTTCGCAGTGCGGACTGGGTGATCGACCTGGGACCGGAAGGGGGCGCCGGCGGCGGGCGGATTCTCGTCGCCGGCACGCCGGAGGAAGTTGCGGCTTGCGAGGCAAGTCACACGGGGCGATGGCTAACAACCCAGCTGGTGTAAACGAATAGCCTCGGACTGGCCTATAACGAGACGTTGTCTAACACTCTGCGTTGCCGCGAGGTCTTCTCACGGCTACGGGCTGTTCAAGAGATCGAGCTTCCCGCTATTTGCAATCTCGCCGAGTTTCGCTAGTGGGCGCGTTATGGAAATGCCATAGAGGTAATCGCTTGCAATGCGGATTCACGCAGCCGATGCGCTTGCCACCTGCCGAGAAATGTTCTTCAATGGACTGGACGCTCCACCAAGCCGCTGAACATGGAGGAAATTTATGAGCTGTTTGCGGTTGACTGGCCTAACAGGAAAACTCGCTTTGCTTCTCATTCTGCAAGGAATTTGCAATGAGCCTTGTGCGGCCTATGAAATGACGCTCCCCGATGTGGGAACGAATGTCGGCTATAATTTTCACACAGAGACGCCGGAGTTCTTAATCGCGGAAAGCATAGGACCGGAAGAGGCGATTCGGTCCCGCGTCACCTTCGCTGACGGCAAATACTTGCGGACGAAAGCTGAGGCCGACGTGTTCTTATTTGGCGTTGATATAGACTTCGAGGCTCCAGGCATCGCCGACTTGTTCGAGCCAATACTTAATCCTTTTGACGAAACTCTATCGCTGCTTGGCAAGGAGGGTTTGCCATTGGCAACTACAGAGAACGGTGGAGTTCTCTACCCTGAA
>DASVCM010000442.1:0-6010 GCA_036381635.1 Lacipirellula sp. | reverse complement strand
GCCGGCCTGATCCTGATCGGGGCAGTGCTGCTGATCCAGGCGGTCCGGCCCTGGGTCCAGATGTAGCGGCACCGACGCCCTTCGCTTTGCCCGCCGGCGCCACACGCTCCCGGCAGCAGAACCACCGCCATACACCTGCGGTGTAACGAAACGGCGCATGGCCCCGAATGGGTATCTTTCGCGCAACCGCCTCCCAAGTCCAAGCCATTGCGGACGCACCATCCTCGAAGCCTCATCTCAATAAAGACCTGTTGGCTCGCTTTCTTCGCTTCACCCTGGACAACGGAGCCGAGGTACCCGGGCACTCACGATGAGCCGGTACTGGGAAATGATGGCCTCCCATTGGCCGCCTGCTGCGCTGCTTCACTGATCGATTCGACCCGTGTGGCGATCGAGAAGGGCCTCTTTTCATCCCCCTGCTCAACCGGCTGATAGCATTGAGATGCAGGGACAGGCAGCGGTGCCCTGGCTCGACAGCGTACAAGTGCGGAGCGCTGCAAGATGGCTGAACGCCTCTGGGCGCCTCGGCCGCCCCGCCGCTCACCGCCGCCCGTCACTCGCCGTGGTTCCGCGCAACGGGTGCGTCGCGAGTCAGTTGGTACCACATCGTCTTGTGCCGCGGCGAAAGCCGCAGGAGGGCTGGGCACTGATCGCTCGTCTCGATCACCGCCTGCCCCGCGGGTCGGCCGTCCGGCGATAGTGCTGTCAGACGCATGCCCTTAGCCCACGGCCAGCACAGGTCGGCGGCGATCGCTTCGATGCGCACCGGGCCAGTGCCCCAGTGGTTGCCGATGGTTCGGCGGTCGGACGAGAAGCCCATGCCCGTGTTCTCGCACCGCCCGACGAGCGCGATGAGCACGTCGCTGCTTTCCGCGAGCAATCGGCCATCCACCGCTGCCGCTGCAAGCACAGCGAACCCGTCATCGCGGGCGAGGCCGCCGCTGCCGCCCGACTCGATCCGCACCAGCGCGCCGCGCCCCTCCGCGCGCAGCCGGCCGGCCTGCAAGTCGATCATCGTCGTGCTGCCGGCGTAGGTCGGCAAGGGGGCCGGCTCGCCATCGAGCGTAACGGCGATCCGCTGCCGCAATGCTGCTGATCGATCCAGCCCCCAGCGGTCGAGCAACCCGTTCATCATCGCCAGGTCGTGCGTGAGGTGCAGGTCGATCAGCTCATCGAGCGGATCGGTGCTGCTGTGCGTCAGCGGCCACGAGTAACCGATCGGCAATGGCTCGATGCCGCCTTCGCGGAAGATCGCTGCGCCCAACGGCATGTAACCCCACTTTGACGGGTTCGCGTGGAAGCTGAAGAATCCGTCGAACGCGTCGGCGTCCCAGTCGTTCTTGTGCGAATAGCCGAACAACCACACGCCATCCCAGTCCTGCGCCGCGGCCATCGTAGCGACCACCGGCACACCCTCAGCCTGGTAATCGTTGGGCGCGGGGTGGCTGAACTCGCTGACGGTGAACGGCTTGCCCGGCAGACGTGTCGCCGCATCGTGGAACAGCTTCGACTCCGTGTAGTGATCCACGAACGACTTCTGGTCGATCGTCCAGTTCGTCTCGCTCCAGCCGGCGGGGAACTGCGGGTGCGCCCAATAGGTGTGCGTGTCGATGTAGTCCATGTCCTGCTGGGACCACAGCCCAAGGAAGCCGTACGCCATTGTGCCAGTCACGAGCGCGTCGCAGCCAAGCTCCTCGCGAATGAACCGCCGGAATCCGGCGTAGTAGCCGCGCTCCGTCTCGGCGAGGAACCGCATCCGGTCGTGCCGCCGCGCGGGCGATGCACCCTCGATAAGGAACGCGACGCTCGCGTCTTCGACTCGCTCACCCGCCGCCAGCCCGATCAGCGACTGCACGCGCAGGACGACATCCGCGACTTCGAGTGCAACGTCGGACTGGCCGAGCAGGAAGCTCAGCCGCGCGTCCGGTTCGTTCTGCGGCGGGTGAAACGCGAGCGTGAACGACTCCCACGCCGGCCCGAGCTGGATCGTCTGCCGCAGCCCCAGCGTCTGGTAAGGCGAGTGCCCCTGCCGAACGGTGACGACGGCGTTGCGCGGCGCATCGGAGCGGGCGCGGAACGTGACTTCGTACTGCCGATCTGCCCGGAGCGAAAGGCCCGATTGCTGGAACTCGATGTGCCACGCTGCTGTGCCGACCTTCTGGATATCGATCCGGGCGCTGTCGCCCTTGGGTGCCGGTGTTGCCGCTGCGCCCTGGAACACGCTTAGCCGCCATGCTGCACCGTCGCCCGCCACCGGCAGATCTGTGGCTTCCTCGGTTTCAGACGATCCCGGCGGCGCCCACGCGGCCGCGAGCCGCTCATTCGTGCCGTACCGTTCCTTCAGCCAGGCGTTGAACAACTTCCGCAGGATTTCCGCGTAGTGCGGGTGCATCTTCCGCAGCTTCGCTTCAGCGCCCCACATGAAGAAGCTGTCCTCGTTGTTGATCTCGACGAAGGCGATCACCGGGTCGTCGGCGTAGGCGACGCCGCGGTAGCGGTTCACCCGCGTCAGCAGTTGCCGGGCGTAGTCCCGCTGCGCGTCGATCAGCTCGGGCGTGAAGAGGTCGACGATCTTGTCGTAGTTCCCCGTCGCTGACGAGTCCGGCAGGCCGAGGTGTCGGCTGTGCGTCCGCGAGACATGCAGGTTGAGGTTGGCGTAGATGCCGCGCTGCGCGAGTTGGTCGATGAAGTAGTCCAGCCGGTCGAGCGCCTCATCCGACAGCTTCGTCGGGGCGTCGGCATCCCAGATCGACTCGGGGAAGCGGAAGTATTCCATGTCCATGTGGTGGAAGCGGACGGAGTTGACGCCGAACGCTTCCAGCCGGCGGGCGATGCGCTGGGCATCTTCGTGGCTGGGGAAATTCGCGCCGTAGCTGATGTTCACGCCCCAGATGCGCAGCCGCTTGTCGCCCACGAAGAAGTGCCCGTCCCTGGCCACCACGCGCGGCGAGTCCACCGTGATCGGCTTGCCGTGGAACGCGATTTGCGAGTCGGCGGGAAGGTCCGCGGGGATCACGAACGGCGCCCACGCGCGTTCCTGCGTCTGCGCAACAGCCGCGGCGGCGCTCCCGATCGCGAGGAGTCCGGACAACATCAGGCAACGTAACACAGGCGTCGCTCCTTTGGCGTTCGTTACTCAGTCGGCAGCAGGTAGGTCAATTCCGACGTATCGGCCCGCAGCTCGAACCATGCGGGCATCGGCTTCCAGTAGATGCGGCTCGCGGGGATGTCGAACACCACCACGAGGCGATTGTCGCCGGCACGCGCGGCATCCAGCGGCTGATCCGCGGAGACCGGCTCGCCGTTAAGGAAAAGGTGCGCGATTGGCGTCTCGCTCGCTAGCGTCGCCGGGCCGGCAACATCGAGGCGGAAGTCGAGGCACGCCACGAACGCGTGCGCCCGGCGGTTGAACGGCTTGGTCGCTTCCAACCACGCTGTGTCGTCGCGGAAGAGTGTGAGCCGCTCGCCGAGGAACTGCGCGCGATCGCCGACCGAGGCGCGGAACCACCGCGCGTTGGGCGTGTCGCCCGCGTCCGTCAACGCTGTGCCGGGGCGCGACTGCTCGCGCAGCCGATCAAGGTCGGCGTCGGTCAGGTCGATCGGCCCCATCATCTTGGCCGCGTCTCGCACGCAGGCCCGCGGGGACGACGGCTGCGGCTGCGTCGTGGTGACGAACAGCCGCCCGCGCTCGCCCCCGCGGCGGAAATCGAGCTGGACGACGAAGTAAAGCGGGCCGTCGTTGAAAATGGGGTCGCTGCTGCGCCCGTCAAGATCAAAAACCTCCTGCCGCGCGCCGCCGCTGAGGTCTTCCAGCGACACGCGTTTCGCCCCCGGCTCGTAGGCCAGCGGCAACAGCAGCGTCGCCTCCACGTCGGTGAGCGCTTCGCCCGCGTTGGCGAGGTCCAGCAGCAGGCGGTCCGCTCCGGCGTCATAACACAGCCACGCCCGCAGGCCCGGGAGCTCCGCCGCCTCGTCCCGGCCACTTGTCGCGTCCGTGTTGTCCGGGTTGTCTACCGCGTCAATGCTCGCCGGCAGCGTCTGATCGGCGTCGTGAGCCAGGTTGATGAGCGTCCGGCCACTCGAAACGCGCCACGTGTGCTTGGCGCCCGCGCCGTCCACCGCTGTCACCTCGCCATCGACCGCCACCGTCAGCGGCACCACCGCGCCGCCGTCCGCGGGAATCGGCCGCGTGATCCGGAACCGCGCCACCGTCCCCTCGACGCTGACGCGCTCGATCGTCGAGCGGTGCACCTGCTGGAAGTACGCCGCGTATTCATTCTGGTTGCAGATCCACCAGTCGGCTCGCGTCACGAGGTCGGCGAGCAGCGCGTCGAGATCGTTCCACGCTGCGCCCTGCTGCCGCGCGTGCGTGCTCAGCGAGATGTTGTGCGACATCGCCTGGAACGCCTCGGTGAACTTGAAGAACTTCTCGAGGTTGGTCTCGAACTTCTCGCGGTTGATCTGGTGGTCGCCGGGCTGGATGAGGTTGCAGGTGGAAAATTCGTATTCGCCAGCGTTGGGATTTTCCCGCGCGAACTGGTTGTAGGTGTTGTGATGCAACCCCGCGCGGCGGAGCGCCTCGGTGATGCGGGCCGCAGCGGCTGGGTCATACTCCGACGACCACACGCCGAACGGAAACGCGAACGACACCACCGGCGTGTCCGCCTGGTCCTCGCGCTCGACGCGGTTAGCGAGCACCTCGACGAAGAGCATGTTGGGCGTCAGCGTGGGAAAGAACGGGTGCGACTGCGAGTGCCCGCCGATGGTGAAACCGTCACGGGTCAATTCGTCGACGAACCGCTGGCCGTAGCGGCTGCCCGCGTCGGCGTGGTTGACGTAGAACGTACCCTTGAGCCCGTGCTTCGCCATCACCTCCCGCATCTTGAGGCTGCCGGGGTGGTTGTCGTCCCATCGCGCGGAGAGCGCCCACGTCTTGCCGTCGAACACCGGCAGCGGCGTCAGCGTCGCTTTCGCCGCGTCCTGGGCTGATGCGAGGGTGATCGTGAATTCTTGCGTGTAGGTCCGCAAAGGCGGCGCAGCGGCGAGGGCGGCATCAGCGCCAGCAGCCAACACCAGCAGTGCCGATGCCACGCAACGTGTCGATCCGAGGAGGCCGACGCGGCGAACGATTGCGGGATCAAACATCTTCATGGTCGTGTTCATGGGCGCAGCCGCCGCGACGACGGCTACGGCTTTGGGAACGCGGTGAACTGCTTGCGCTCGTCAGCACTCCAGCCTTCGTAGGTCGCCTGGGTGACGCTGGCAACGTGGCCGTCGCCGAAGGCGAAGTTGTTGTTGCCGCTGTGGGTTTCCCAGCGCGGCCAGGTGGGGATATCCTCGTTCCAGTTCCAGGGCCAGTTATTAGGGTCGGGGATGGCGGCCCAGCCGCTCGTCCCGCCGATCCAAAGCGCGGGATGGAACGCCCACCCGCTGCCGCTGGCGGTCGGCCGTCCGCCACCGAACCAGAACCCGGACGAGTTGAGGAGCAAAAGCGTCGGCCGAGGAGCGCCAGCGGGCTTCCGGCCGCCCAGCCAAGCGTTCAAGCCGTACGTGCTTCGGCGGACCGTCGTGCTCGGAGCCGTGATGGTGCTGATTGCCTGCGGGCAGTGCAGCACGGAATCGGCCTCGGCATTCGATTGCGCCAACCCGGCGTCATGCGCCTTGTCAATCCATGTCGACGCGGGGCCGGGATCGTCCCAGAACGGAGGACTGGCGCCGACGGTGTACGGCAGGTGCTCGCCATTCTCCTGCGCATACGTGAAGCCCCAGATCGCGATCTGCCGGAGGTTGCTCTTGCATACCGCGTCGCGGGCCGTCCGCCGGGCGGCGCTCAGCGCCGGGAGTAGGATCGAGATGAGCAGAGCGATGATCGAGATCACCACCAGCAGCTCGATGAGCGTGAAGCCGGGGCGGGAGCGGTCACGACGGGATGACTTTCGGGCGTTGAGCATCGGACGCCTCCACCAGCCGGCACATTCGCCGGTGACAACCCCTCCCTACCGCCCCCGGC
>DASVCM010000441.1:0-3132 GCA_036381635.1 Lacipirellula sp. | reverse complement strand
AAGGAGCTCAGCTTCAGCTCCTTCCAGAACGCACAGACGACGATCGCGTTGATGATCAACACGCCGCCGGTGACGACGAGCGCTCGCGGCAACTCGACGCCCGCCACTTCCCAGCGGTCAAAGGGAACAAACTCACGCATCCCCTGGTAGACGCAGGAGACGTCGAAATGGACGCCCTGAATGCCGCGCTTGATCAGCACGACGCCCAACGCAAACAGCGACGTGAAGACCACGCCCATGCTCGCATCGGCCGGCACGCCGGCATATTGATGCAGCGTCTGCGTGAGGAAGGAGGTCAGCATCCCGGCCAGCACGGCGCCGACCAAGAGCGGCCCGATCGCGTAGGCATTCTCCGCGCCGAACATCGTGCCCGACGCGATAAACGCCAGCGCCAGCCCGGGGAGCACCGCGTGCGAAAGGGCGTCGCCCATCAAGCTCATCCGGCGGAGCACCAGGTAGCAGCCGACGATCGCACAAGCCGCGTTCGTCGCGGCCGCGGTGGCGATCATCCAGGCGCCTTCGGGCGTGAGCATGGGTTGCTTCAGGATTTAAGGTTCAGCAAGTGTTAGCCGCGATGCGGTAGCGGCGCGCGTCGCGAACAGCTATTTCTACGACGGCGATATCTCATGAGGCGAAGCAGGAACTTCAGGCGCCATCGTCGGCAGCCTACCCTCGGCGGCGAGACGATCTTCCAGCTCCACCAACAGCGATTCCGGAAGCATGTGTTCGACGGTATCCGCCGACCGATCGACGTGGTCTGGCGCCGAGCCAGCGAACTCCATCATGTACATCTCCCACATGCGGTGGGTCTTGGTCGCTTCGGCCGCCCGGCGCAAGCCTAAGGGAGTGAGCTGAACCGACTCGCCGTTAAAATCTAGCAGTCCCCCGCGTTCGCCTTGAGCGAGCAGCCAACCGAGCATCCACGGATGCCAGTGGCGATGCTGGCGAAGCCGGTCGAAGGCCGTCGGTGCGAGCTGGGGAAGCGACGGCTCATTCAACTCGTACAGGCTGCGAAGTAGATGCTCTCGGGCGACTCGTAGCCGCAGGCGCGTTTCGCTCATCAACCTTGCGATGACGCCGCGCTCCGGAGCCAGCAGGAGCGAAACGATGAACGCCGCGGCGCCCGTGAGGACGATCGTCGGACCGGTCGGCAGATCGCCGCTCACACGAACGCCGAGGGCGCCCGTCGCGGCGCCGATGGCGCCCGCGAGGTACAACAGCCGGTCAAGGCGATTAGTCCACAGTCGGGCCGTGGCGCCGGGCAGAATGATCATCGCCGCCATCAAGATGACGCCGACAATCGGCAAGCCGACAATCGTCACGACCGCCACCGCGGCCATCATCGCCATGTCGAGCGACGTTCGCGGCCAGCCTTGCGACTGTGCGAACTCCGGATCAAAGGCCACGAGTTTGAATTCTTTGAACAAAAGCATCACGAGCACGAGCACCGCAACGGCGACAAGGGTCAGCGTCGCCAGGTCGCGGTCGAGCATATTGCCCGGCTCGCCGAAGATATAGGAATCGAGGCCTGCGCTGCTCCCGCCGAACCGCGACCGCTGCACGACCGACAGCAGCACCACGCCGAGGCCGAAGAACGCACTGAGCATTATGCCAATCGCGGCGTCTTCCTTGGTGCGCGTCCACCGGGTGACGACGGTCATCAGCCCGATCGCCGCCAGGCCGCTCGCCAGGGCGCCGAGCGACAGTCCCCACAGCTCGCGCGAGTGCATCAGCATAAAGGCGATGCACACCCCGGGAAGCGATGCGTGAGCCAGCATGTCGCCCACCAGCGACCGCCGCCGCAGCACTGCAAAGCTGCCGGCAACGCCGGCAGCCCCGCCAAGCAGTGCGGCGCCAATCGTCACTTTGTCGGTAAGGGACAGACCGGTCATGGCAATGAAATTCGAAGCACGAAACTCGAAATACGAAACCAATGATGAATCTTATGTCCGCCGTTTCGAATTTCGAAATTCGAATTTCGGATTTGCGTCATCTCACGGGTTCGCGCTTGCGCATCGCCTCAGCCGCTTCGTCCAGCAGCGTCAACCGGCCGCCGTAGGTCTTCTGCAAGTTCTCAGGAGTAAACGTCTCATCCACCGGCCCGGCGGCAACCAGTCGCATGTTCAGCAGGATCACCCAGTCAAAATAGTCGCGGACCGTCTGCAAGTCGTGATGGACGACAAACACCGTCTTGTGTTCCGATCGCATCGCCTGCAGTAGCGAGACGATGGCCGACTCGGTCGCCGCGTCGACGCCGGCGAATGGCTCGTCGAGGAAGTACACCCGCGCCTGCTCGGCGAGCGCGCGCGCCAAGAATACCCGCTGCTGCTGGCCGCCAGAGAGCTGTCGAATCTGGCGACGCGAGTAAGCTCGCATGCCGAC
This sequence comes from Lacipirellula sp., assembly GCA_036381635.1. GTDB lineage: Bacteria > Planctomycetota > Planctomycetia > Pirellulales > Lacipirellulaceae > Lacipirellula. Next base: position 750 of record DASVCM010000441.1, on the reverse strand, counting down.
TTCCTCGAGGCAGCGATCGGCGAGTTCACGATCCGCACGCCTCGGCCGGCGGAACCAGCCTAGACGGCCGTATGTCCCCATCAGCACCACGTCGCGAACCGTGACGGGAAAGTCCCAGTCAACCGACTCGCGCTGCGGCACATAACCCACCAGATGCCGCTGCTCGGCGTAGGGCTTGCGGTAGATCTCAACCTTGCCGCTCGCCAACGGCGCCAGGCCGAGCACCGCTTTGATCAGCGTCGTCTTGCCGGCGCCGTTGGGCCCCACGATGCCGACGAGCTTGCCCTCCGGCACAACGAAGTCCACATCCCACAACACCGGCCGGCGGTGGTAGGCGACCGTCATGTCGTGAACTTCGAGGACGGTTTCGGGCATGGGGCGCCAAAGTCATTCCGAGGTCTGCCGAGGAATCCGGTTTGTGCATCCAGATCGAGTTCACTTGCACGCGCGCCGGACCCCTCGGCGGACCTCGGGGTGACAGGGCTCGGTTATTGAAGTGCCTCGGCAATCGTTCGCACGTTATGCCGAATCATACCCGAGTATGTGGCGGCGTCGCTATCGGCCGGGCCCAGGGCGTCAGCGTAAAGTTCGCCGCCGATTTTCAGGTCGTGGCCCGCGGCCTGCACGGGTTCGACGAGCGACTCGACCGCCCGCTTAGCGACCGCCGTTTCGACGAATACCGCCGGGATCTTCCGCTCGATGATCATCCGCTGGATCTCTTCCTGATGCGCCAGGTCCTTTTCCTCCTCG
>DASVCM010000440.1:0-2140 GCA_036381635.1 Lacipirellula sp. | reverse complement strand
TCACCCGGCCGAGCTTGCCGAGCACGGCGTGCTGGAGTTCTCGCTCCGCGAGCTGCGCGAGCTGGCGCCGCAGGCGCGCCTCGTGCTCGAAATCCACGAAGCCGCCGTCACCTGCGTCCGCCAGATGCGCGAGATGCGCTCACTGCTGAACGAGCTGAACATGGGCCTGGCATACGACGACTTCGGCGCCGGCCAGGCCCGCATCGTCGAGCTCGGCGAGTGCCCGCCCGACTACCTGAAGTTCGACATCGACCTGATTCGCGACATCGATCATGCCTCGCCCGAGCGGCAGAAGATGCTCGCCAGCCTGGTCAGCATCGTCCGCGACCTGGGAATCGCCAGCCTCGCCGAAGGCGTGGAGACCGAGGCCGAGCACCAGGCCTGCCGCCAGATGGGCTTCAACTACGCCCAAGGCTTCTACTATGGCAAGCCGGCGCTGGCCAGCACGTTCACCGCCGGCGACGCATCCCATGACGACCCCGCCGACACCGACGTAATGAACTAAACAGGCGTCGCATCATCAAGGGTTCATTTAGCCCCGCCGCTCGCGGCGGGACCGCGGGACAAGCCCCGCGGCTAAATGCCATAAAGCGTCCACAGCTATGATCGCGGCCCAACGGCCGTTATTCTGAGAGTTCATCACGGGCTCCGCCGCGAGTCCGCCCTACTCTCGGAGACGCTCTCGATGCATTGCTGCCGAACGCTCGCCACGCTGCTGATCGCTCTGCTCGTTTGCCACGCGTGTCACGCCCAAATTCGCCCCGACGAGGGCCGCCCGCAGGTCCCCTGGCAGCAGGCCCGGCCGCTTGTGGGCCAGGTCGCCTACGTCTTCGGCAAGGTGATCGACGTCAACACGGCTGGCCGCGTTACGTTTGTTAACTTCGACCAGCGACGCCCCGCACGATTCACGGCGGTCATCTTTCGCGAGAACCTCGGCAATTTCCCGAAACCGCCGCATGAAATGTACCAGGGCCAGCTCGTCCGCGTGCGCGGCATGGTGTCGATGTTCAACGACCAGCCGCAGATCGTCGTCACCAAGCCCGACCAGATTGAGGTGCTCGACAAGCTGCCGCCGACAATCATGCCGCAGAAGCCGCAGGCAGCCAAGGCCACGCCGGGCGAGGTCGTCGTCGGCGCCTACAACTTGCTGAACCTGTTCGACGATCACGACGATCCCTACCGCAACGACGAAACGACGCCCGCCAAGCCGCGCGCCGAACTCGAGCGGCTCGCTCAAAGCATCCGTAAGCTAAACGCCGACGTGCTGGCCGTCGAGGAAGTCGAGAACCGCGATTACCTGGAGCGGTTTATCAACGTCTTCCTCGCCGACATGGGCTACGAGTATATCGTGCTGCACGAAGGCAACGACATGCGCGGCATCGACGTGGGACTGGTGTCACGCATCCCCGTCGGCGAAGTGCGATCGAACCGCCACGTCACTTTTCCCGGCAAGGAGGGCGCGCCGTCGCGCTTCCAGCGCGACGTGCTGGAGGTAACGCTCGAACCGCCCGATGCTCAGCCGTTCGCCGTGTGGGTCGTCCATCTCAAGAGCAACGCCGGCGGCCGCGAGGAGGCCGAGCCGATTCGCCTGCCTGAAGCCCAGCAGATTCGCGACATGCTAGACAAAGAATTGGCCGAGGACCCGAACGCGCGAATCATCGTCACCGGCGATTTCAATGACACCTGGGAGAGCCGCACGATGCAGATCATCGCCGGCTCCGCCGACCGCGCGATGTGGCGGGCCGGCAGCGAATCGCAAGCGACGGGCCTGGTCACCTACAACAAGGGCGAGCACCGCTCCGTGATTGACTTCCTCGTCGGCACGCCGGCGATGGCCCGTCAGTACGTGAACGGCTCCTATCGCAACCCGCAGGGCTCCGTCGAAGAAACCGGCTCCGATCACAACCCGATCACAGCCACGTTCCGCGTTGATTAACCCATTTAGCCCCCGGTCAGTGACCGGGGGCTAAATGCGGTTGCGCATCCCGAGGGCGCTCATTGCGCACCCGCGCGGTTCCTTGAACCTCTCCGCCGCAGGCGAACGAATTGCTACGCTTCTCGCACATTTTATGGGAAGATCGATCTACGAGCGGCGACATATTGGAACAATCACCGCCTCTCGCCTCCCCGCCACGCCAAA
>DASVCM010000439.1:0-4429 GCA_036381635.1 Lacipirellula sp. | reverse complement strand
GTAAGATGAACGCACATAGAACGCGAGTCGCAAACATGGCGCTTTTCCTCCTGAATATGGTCATTTGTCCGCAAGCACATTGCATTCGCAGCCGAAGTACAAGGACAATCGTACAGCCGATTCTAATTCAACCGTGTAACGGCTCTGTAACCTTCGCAAGCGCCCTGTCGGCTGCAACTTACGACTTCCGTGGCAAGTCGCTATCGGTACACTGAAAGGCCGTCTTGCCTAAAACTTCAGGAGCGGTCTCCGACCGCGATGGACGCACGCTTCACGATTACGGCTTGTCGCTGAGCGATGCATCGGCGTCAGAGAAGCCTCCTACAGACTCAGTTTTGGGCAAGGCGCTGCAGGCCCTCGACGCTTCCTAGATAACGCAGGCGGACCACTATTCATGAGCAACTCGGAATCCAACGCGGCCGGCGAAAAAAAGTGGCGCCCTCTGGAGCGCAACGAACGCCGGGTCGTCGGCGTGCTCGCGGAGAAGGCGAAGACGACGCCCGAAAACTATCCGATGTCGATCAACGCGCTGGTCAACGGCTCGAACCAGAAGAGCAACCGCTTCCCGCAGATGACCCTCGACGAGGAGCAGGTGCAGACCGCCCTCGACACCCTGCGGCAAATGGGAGCGGTCGCGCTCATTCAGGGGGACGGCCGCGTCGAGAAGTTCCGCCATCTGCTGTACGAGTGGCTCGGCGTGGACAAAGTCGAGCTGGCGGTAATGACGGAGCTCTTGCTGCGCGGCGCCCAGACGCTCGGCGAGCTCCGCGGGCGCGCGGCGCGGATGGAGCCGATCAAAGACGTCGGCGCCCTGCAGCCGATCGTCGACTCGCTTCGGCAGAAGGGGCTGCTTGTGTATCTTACGCCGCCCGGCCGCGGCGGCGTAGTGACGCACAACCTTTACCAGCCGCAGGAATTGGCGAAGCTGAAAGCCGAACACGGCGGAGGAGCGGGCGACGTGAGCGTCACTCATTCCAGCGCCATGTCGCCGCCTGCGGGCGTCAGTCCGGCCGGAATGTCACGCGATCCCCATTCGCCGCCGACGCCGCCGCGAGCCGAGGCCGCAACGCCGGTCGCCGCCGCGCTTACCGCTCCGCCCGCAGCTACCGGCCGCGGCGAAGAGCTCGATGACCTGCGAAGCGAGTTGGCGACCTTAAAGCGCGAGTTCGCCGAGCTGCGCGAGCAGTCCGAGACGACGATCAACGCGATGCGCCGCGAACTCGATGACTTAAAAAGTCAACTCGGCGTTTGATTGCAGCCCCGGGCTCCGCCCGGGGGTGGCCTCTCATTAGGACACGCTTGCCCTGATGGGGAGATACCCCCGGCCAGAGGCCGGGGCTGCAATTGGTACTACACCGTGGCGCCATCGCCGCCGCCGGCCAGCGCGCCCAGGGCGGCGACGCTTGTAGCGACGGCCGTAAAGAACCATAGCGACGGCTCGAACCCGCCGAGATAGTCGACCGAAGCGCCCATCACCAGCGGCCCCATCGCACTGCAGCCGATGCCGACGGTCATCGACGTGCCGCGGATATGGCCCAGGTGAGCCGGCCCGAAGAACTTTGCCCACGAAGCGCTGCCGACGACCGTCATCAGCCCCTGCCCTACGCCGTAGACGGCATACGCCGCCAGCGCCACAACGCCGCATACGCTCGCCAGCACCAGGCAGCCGGTCGCGACGCAGACAAGCGCGGCGGTCAGCAGAATGCGAATTGGCACGCGGTCCACGAGAAACCCGCTGGCCAGCAGAATGATCGCCATGGTGCTGGCCATCAGCGGCGTCGCCCACGCCGTTTCGTGAGCCGACACGCTGCACGCTGAGAGCAGCGACTCGACGTGGAACATCAGGCCGGTGGCGATCAGCGACCAAACGGCGGTCGAAATGATCAGCAGCCAAAAGATCCGCGTTCTCATGGCTTCCCGAAGATCGAGCGACGGCGGATTGGCGTCATCGACAATGCGCAGTGAAGCGACGTCGCCGCGCGACTCGCCAATAACCGCCGCGCTGCCGGGCGGCGGATCGCCGTCAACCTGCTGGCCAACATCGCTCGGGTGCTGCCGGTAGGCCAACGCAATGACCGGCCATAGCACGCCCATCAGACCGACGCCGAGTATCAGGTAGGTACTCCGCCAGCCGGCCGTGTCGATCAAGAACATCAGCGCGATGGGCACGATCGCCACTGCGGCCGCGCCGCCGAACTGCATGACGCCGCACGCGACGCCGAGCCGGCGATCGAACCACGCCGCCAGTGTATTGGTCGCCAGCAGGCTCATCAGCCCGGCGCCGACTAGCCGCAGCCCAAAGCACGCCGCAAACAGCATCCCGGCGTTCTGCACGCTGGAAGCGAGCAAGCAGACGCACGCCATCGCCGCAATCGACGCGAGCAGCGATCGCTTCAGCCCGAACCGATCGGTCAGCCGGCCGAGGTAGGCCAGCGGCAGCGCCGCGCAAAGCGTGGCTATCAGGTAAATGCCGGAAAACTGCGTCTGCGACAACCCCAAGGACTCGCGCAATGGGCCGTTGAACGACATGAACCCATAGGTCTGCCCCGGAGCGCTGGCCACCATCACGGCCATCGCCAGCGGGATCATCACCCAGCCGTAGAACAGCTTCTTCGAAGCGGCGACAGGAGCGCCCGTCGCCGTGAGCTCGCCGCCCAGGGCGACAGCGTCTCGGCCAAGGAGCAATCGGCGATCGCGAATTAGCGCCGCGTTAGAAGCGGTCGACGCGGCGAGGCGGGACATAACTCGGCTGCTGGCTCTCGATGTGGCAGTCGCTCGGGCACGATAGTTCGGCGCCGCGCGGCGGGAATATACAACTCCGCCGCGAACAGGGACACGCCGATTTGCTCGGTGGTTCAACCGCATGGAAGGCACGGGTAGCACATGCCATTCCGAGCGTAAAACTGGGGAATCTGCTACCGATTTTCGCCGCTGGGCGCCGACGGCGGTTGGCCCAAAAGCGGTCGCGTCGCCCCTCCGGCTACCGCTGAAAGGCCCCTTAGCTTCTGCTATTCTGGAGTCTGATCGATCCACGCCGATGCTCAGAAGCGCCGCAGTTATTCATCGGCTGCTTCCGCGCAGCGAATTAGCCGCCCCGCGACCTGCAGTAAATGGCGCCTCCCGAAAGCATGACCGGCCGCGCCTCAGGCGGACTTTCGCGATGGGCCGGCTGGCTGCACCGCTATTTCCTGCCGCTCCTGCTGGCGACATACGCCCTGGCCGGCATCCTGCCGGCGCCTGGGTCCATCATCCGCGAGTTCACCGTCGACCTGCCGGGCGGCGCCCGCGAGCGGGCGTCGATGCTGCTGTTGGCCGTGCTGTTGTTCTGTGCGGCGGCCGTCATTCAGTGGTCGCAGGTTCGCGACCTGCTGGAGCGGCCGTCGGTACTCCTGCTGGGACTGCTCACGGCCTGGCTGGGGCCGGCGCTGGTGGTGGTCGCCTCCAGCACCCTGCTGCCATGGCTGGCGATGAACGACACGACCGCCGGCATGATGGTCGGCTTCACGCTCGTGGCGGCCATGCCGGTGGCCAACTCCTCGGCCGGTTGGACGCAAAACGCCGGCGGCAACATCGCGCTCAGCCTGAGCCTGGTCATCGTCTCGATCCTGCTCAGCCCGCTCGCCACGCCGAACCTGCTGAAGCTGATGGGCCTGGTCCTGTCGCCGGCGGATACGCTGCGGATCGAGCGCGTGGTCACGCAGTTCTCTGGCTGGCGGTTCATCCTGTGGGTGATCTTGCCGTCGATCGCCGGCGCCGCGACGGCGTGGTTCGCGGGGCATCGGCGGATCACGCACGCCAAGCCGGTCTTCCGCATCGTCTCCCTGGCGACGATCCTGGTGCTGAACTACGCGAACGCGTCGCTGGCCATCGACAAGGTGTGGATCAGCGAGTCGGTCGGCGTGATCGCCCTGGCGGCCGCCATTGCCGCCGCCGTGAGCATTGTGGGAATCCTATTGGCCACGATGCAGGCGCGGCTCTTTGGATTGTCCCGTGCATCGTGGATCGCCCTGGCCTTCGGCCTGAGCATGAAGCACACCGGGCTGGCGCTGGTCATCGCCGGCGAATTCCTGCGCGATCAGCCGCGAGTAATCCTGATCGTGCTGCTAACAACAGTGGCCCAGCACGTAGCCGCGGCCGTCGTCGACCTGTGGGTGCAGCGCGAGCGACTCGCCGTCGCAAGCGCACCGTAGCCGCGGGCTAACAGCCCGCCGGTGAAGCGGCGCAAAAGACACCTTGCCAGTGTACGCTTATCGCCACAGAAGACTCTGTCTTTTCGCCCGACAATGAGGCGACGATTCACGTAGCGCTCCGGCGGGCTGTTAGCCCGCGGCTACTTGGGAATTGCCGTTAGCACACCGCTACTCATCCATCGGCCGCTGGACGAGCACGATCCAGCCGATGCGGTCGCCCGAGTCGCCGTCCCGCTCCA
>DASVCM010000438.1:0-11455 GCA_036381635.1 Lacipirellula sp. | reverse complement strand
CGATGCAGATACCCAAACCACTCGCCAAACTCGCGATCGGGAAAGCGCTCGTAGGACCACTCATGAACCTGCTCATGCCACTGCGCGTACCGCTTGTCGCCGGTGAGTCGGTAGGCCAAGAGCGTAGCGATAATCGTTTCGTTGTGCGGCCACCAGAACTTCATGTCATGCCAATACTCCTGCACGGCGAGGCCGTCGACGCCGACGAAATACAGCATCCCGCCGTATTGCTCATCCCAGCCGCGGCGCCACATCCAATCGAGCATCGAGCAGCCCAATGCAATTAATTTCGCATCGCCGCGCAACTGGCCCTCGCGCATGATGAACCAGGCGCCCTCGATGGCGTGGCCCGGGTTTAGCGTTCGACCGTCGAAGTGATTGATGACCTCGCCGTTCAATCCCACGTTTTCCATCACGCACTGGCTGTCGGGCTTGAGATGATCGCGGCGAATCGTCTCGATGCTCCGGCCAATCCATAGCTCAGCGTCGGGAAGCCCAATCGATTCCCGAAGTTCCTGGGCCGTAGCGATCGTAATCATCGGGAACCCGATCGACTTCATGGGCCGGATGTCAGTGAACTTCGGCTCAACGCCGCACGGGTTTAGATTGTGTTCGATGAAGCGCTCAAACGCGCGCCGCGCCTTCTCGGCGAAGTGCGCCTCGCCGGTGGCCTTGGCCAGCTCGCCATAGGCAATCGCCGCGAAGCTCTCCGAGAAAGCATAGCGCCGCTTACGAATCGGCCGGCCGTCGCGGGTCACATGGAACCACATCCGGCCGTCCGCAGGGTCGTAGCAATGGCGATCAATAAAGTCAGCGCCGCGCCGGGCTAGGTCCAGCCACTCGCGCCGAGGCTCAAGGTTGTTGTAAAGTTCGCCCAATAGCCAGGTGAATCGCCCTTGCTGCCAGACGCCCTTGTCGGTGTCGAGAATCGACCCGTCGCGGTTCAGCGAAGTGATGATGCCGCCGCACTCGTGGTCGACGCCGTGCGATATCCAGAACGGCACGGTGTCGTTCAGCAAACCGTCCCCGTAAATGGCAATCAGCTCATCAATGCGAGCGCGGTCCATCGTGGCGCCTCACAGGAAATTGCGACCCGAGGTATGAAACAACCGTGCCGAAGACGCCGCGAAAAGCTGCAAAGAAGAGTCGCCCCCCGGGCCTAAACCCGTTCCTTGCGCGCCGACAAATGAGGCGTCGCAGAGGGCGGAGCAAGCTGCGAAGCACTGGCGGCGTCTGTTCGGCGATGCGCGGCTGAGCCGAACCCTTCATTCCAACTCGAGAATCCAATCTCATCGAGCGATCGACGTAGGTTCTCCGTCTCCGTCGGCGTAAGCATTCGAAGCGGCAGTCGGCAGGGGCCGCACTCCATGCCCAACAGTCTCATGGTTTCTCTGAGCGCTGCATGGAATGGAAACGATGCCAGAATGCGAACCAGGTTCGCCACGCGAGATTGCCACAGTCGAGCGTCCGTAAGCCGACCTTCGCTCACGGCGCGGATGATCTCCAGATAGGCCCCCGCTGCAATGTTGTAAGTGCTCCCCACGGCCCCGTTCGCGCCGGTCGCGACGGCGGCCAAAAGCATTTCGTCGACGCCCCACAAAATATCGAACTTGCCGCCGCTGAACTCTTGGCAGAGCTGATACTCATGGAGCGTCGGCATCGTATATTTCAGGCCGGCCAGGCTCGGAATGTGCTCGTCCGCCTGGGCGAGAAAATCGACCATGTCGAACCGGGCGCCCGTCAACATGGGAATGTGATAATAGTAAAACGGCAAGCTCGGAGCGCCCGCCGCTACTTGCGCCATCGAGGCAATGAGGGCGTCAAGCCCCTGCAGCGGAAAATAGGAAGGGCACGTGGCTGAAAGCGCGTCGGCGCCACAGTCCTGGGCGTGTGACGCCAGGCGGACCGCTGAAGCAAGGCTGTTGTGCCCCACCTGAATCATGATCTTGGCGCGGCCACGAGCGGCCTTGATATACGCCTCGGCGACGGCGCATCGCTCGTCGTCGGAAAGCGACATGCCCTCGCCCGTGCTGCCGCAGACATAGAATCCGGCGACGCCGTCCTCGATGAGACGGTCCACAATCGGGGCGACTTGGTCCAGATTCAATCGGCCGTCGGAGCGCAGCGGCGTCACGGCCGCGGCAATCAGGCCTTCCATTCGGCAAGGGATCATTATGTTTTGCTCTGGGTTCGCTGCTGCGCCGGGAACTACCGCGGAGCGTCAGCTTTGCGGCGGCGGTTGAAGTGGTTGAAGACGGTTTTGCGTCCGACCTTGATTTGCTCACTCATCAAGCGGCGGCACAGCGCGGCGTCGCGTTCACGAAGCGCATGGAGCAACTGCCTCCGCCCACGGCAGGTAGTTGTCGCAACCTCCGCCGTGAGCAGGCTTGGATCGTGGCGATGGGCGTCAAACACGCGCGTAATCGCGCGATGCTCGCGAATGACCTTGGACAGCAATCGATTGCGCGCCGCCTCGATTAAGATCGCGTGAAACTCCTCCTCGCAATCCAGCCAGCAGTCTAGCAGCGCCGGCGTCGCCACTTTGCCCTTACGCCGGTTGATCCGTGCGCAGACGTCTTGCATCTCTCGCAGGCCCTGGCCCAACTGGTCGAGCTGCTCCTCGTTGATGTGCAGTGCGGCCTCCTCGGCGGCGCAGCTCTCCAACGCATCGCGCAGCACGTACAGCTCGTCCAAATCCTGCCAACTTGGCTCGCGAACAAACGCCCCGGCGCCGGGAACATGTTCCACCAGCCCCTCGCTCGCCAGGCGATGGATGGCTTCGCGAACGGGAATGACGCTCACGCCGATTTCGCTTGCCAGCGTGCGATTGACCAGTTGCGCGCCGGGCGCGAAGTCGCCGCGCGACAGCTTGCGGACGATGTGGCGGTACGACTTTTCTGCGAGACTGCGATCCACGGCGTCTGGTCCCCTAACGGCGACCCGATTCAACTAATCAACCAGTCAGGAGATAGACGTCCTTAACGCCTTTGTTATAACATCGCATAGCGCCGCCTTCAAGCAACCCGCCTCATGCTCCCTAGGATTAACAAGCCAGCCTGGCCCCAACGGAAAGCGGAAGCCGCTCCTCCGCCTTCACGTGCGGGATAGTGATCCAAAGAACGGTCAGCGGGGATGTAGCCATATTCCCGCCCTCCTCCTTTCCGTTGATCCAATCGACGGCCTTCGCCTCGCCGCCCGCGATCATGCTCAGGTCGCGCCGTCTACTGGACGGCTCCAAACGCCGCGTTTAAGGTGAAGGGTTGTTCTCCGGCGAGCGGCTATCGCGTCGCTTGCTCGCACTTCACGACGTGCGGCGTTTTCGGCACATCCCCTGCGGCGTCGCATCCGTACTGTTGGGGGGAAGCCGGCATAGTGCGCAGGACGCATGGCCTCAAAGATCTCGCTCGCTCCCCTCGGAGTCGTCATCTCAATGAACCTCTCGTTCCGCAAGAGCTGCCTGGTTCCATGGGCGCTATTCGCCGGCTTGATGGGGGGCGGGTCGCCGGCCGGCGCAATCACGCTCGGTCAACTCGACGACTTTCAAACGGGCGGAGTTGCCGGCTGGGGCAGTCCTGCTGGAAACACCGTCACCGCGGTCATCCCCAACGCCGGCCCGCTCGGCCCTGGCGACAGCGCACTCAATGTCGAGGCAAACCTAAAGCTGCTCGTTACAAGTGGAAGCCAGTGGCATGGCAATTACACCGCCGCCGGCATTGTCAAAATCTCGATGGACGTTCAACATTCCAACGGCTTTCCGCTTGAATTGCGACTGGGCATTGCCAACGGACTGTTTAGCATCAGCGGCAGCGGCGACACCTATGAAACGATCGATGCGATCACCGTGCCCAACGACGGACAGTGGCATCGCGTCACTTTTGACGTGATGCCTACGGATTTTATCGACACCTTTGGCAATTCTATCGATCCGCCAGATCCAGCAGCGGCCCTGGCAAACGTCACCCACTTGCGCCTCTTCCATAATCCTGCGTCGCGACAATTTGTTGGCGAAGCGGTGTCGGGCAGCTTCAACCTGGACAACATTCTTGCCGAAGGCGTTGCGACGGCCGACGACGCCGACTTCGACGACGACGGCGATGTGGATGGCCGGGACTTCCTCGTCTGGCAGCGAAATCTCGCGTCGGGAACTCAGCACGATCAAGGCGACGCCGACTTCAACGAAGTCGTCGACGCCGCCGACCTGGAAGTCTGGAACGAGCAGTTCAGCGCCGCCGTCCCGCCAATAGCCCCTATTCCCGAGCCGACGGCAGCCGTTCTCGCTCTGATGGGGGCGGCCCTCTTGCTGCGCCGGCCGGCGGCCCGCCAGTAGGTCAGGTCGGCTTGTCCACGGGAACGAAATTGCTGCAACGGATCGAGCGCCTGACATGGGCCAAGTCCGGGAGGCGTCACTTCCTTTGCCATCGCTCAGGCGGCGATTAATCTGGAGTCGAAAGGTTCGCGTCGATCACACGCGGAATTGACTTGGCTCCTGCGGAGTTTGCCAATGGCCTCGCTGCAACGCTGCGCTATCGTTTTCCTTACGACCATCAGTCTTGCCACTCTGCACGCATCGCCCGGTCAAGCAGTCACAGTCGGCGCGATCGACGACTTCCAGGACGGAACCACTGCCGGTTGGGGCGGCGGCGGGGGCGCCTCAAATCTTGCCGACGCCGGCCCTACGGGAGCCGGCGACAACGCGCTGCGCGTCGCCACCGGTTCAGGCCGCGTCGCCATCGTCAACACGACGCAGTGGACGGGCGATTTCCTCGCCGCGGGCGTCACTCAACTGCAGATGGACATTCGCAACGAAAGTGGCTTTCCACTCGAGATGCGAATCGGAGTTGCCAACGGCCCCGTCGGTTCCGGCGGCGCCGGCGATACTTATGTGTCGGCCATGAGCGTGCCGGTGGTCGCCGATAGCCAATGGCATCGGATTGCGCTAAGCCTATCGCCCGCTGACTTCATCCCCCACACGGCCAATACCAACCCTGCCCCAAACGCCGCCGCGGCGCTGGCCAACGTCTCGCACTTCCGCATCCTCCATAACCCCATGGCGAATTTTCTCGGCGCCATGGGCCCGGCGACGTTCTATTTGGATAACATCCGAGCCGTCCCCGAGCCTCACGCCGCAACGCTGGCCCTTCTCGCGCTCGGCCTGATCGCCGCACGCCAGCCTCGACGAACGGCATAATCCCCTCGCCCGGACCATTGATTGGTGCTCCGGCTGGGGCGGATATAATAGGTGCTGTCATCCGGCGCGCCGCTACGGCCGCCTGCCGTCCATTCGTTCGCCTTGCCGCGAGCGTGACATCCGCAGCGCCGTCCGGCCCTTCCCAGACTGGAGGGCGAATCCATGGGCAAAGACTGCCAACTTTCGACCGCAAAACTTCTCGACCAGGCGCAAGCGGGATCGACCGAGTCGCTCGGTCGGCTGTTGCAACTCTATACGAACTATTTGAAGCTGCTGGTGCTGGCACAGCTCGAGCGGAGCCTGCGGGTGCGCGTCAGCCCCTCCGACGTGGTGCAGGAAACGTTCTTCGAGGCCCATCGCGATTTCCCCCAGTTCCGCGGCCACAGCACCGGCGAATTCCTCGCCTGGCTACGGCGGATTCTGGTGAACAATCTCAGCCGCGTCGTCGAGCAGCACGTGCTGGCCGAGAAGCGCGACGTGCGGCGGGAAGTCTCGCTGGAACGCCTCGCGACCGCCCTGGAACAATCGACCGCCCGGCTCGAAGCGGTGCTCCCCGACCCCGGCTCCTCGCCGAGCGCCGGCGCCCACCGCCGCGAAGTCGAAATCGTGCTGGCCGACCAGCTCGCCGAGCTGCCGACGGACTACCGCGACGTAATCGTCTTCCGGCACATCGAAGCCCTGCCGTTTGAGGAAATCGGCCGCCGCATGGAGCGCTCTTCCGGCGCGGTGCGCATGCTGTGGCTCCGCGCGGTGAAGCAACTGCGCGAGCGGCTCGATTCGCGGGGGCTTCGATGACCGACCCCGTCGCAACCGAAGACACCGCCGTCTGGCCCCAGTCGCAGAAGCGCAACGAGCGCCTCGCGATGGTGCTCGACCGGTACATGCGCGAGCTGGAATCGACCGGCTTGCCGCCAGATACCGAACGCCTTGCGGCGGAGCATCCCGATCTCGCCGACGAGTTGCGGTCGTACGTCGATAGCTTGCAGATCCTGCACCAGATGACCGCCGGGCTGCGGCCCGAGCCGCTGGCGGCGGCGGATGTCTCACACGCCGCGCCCGCGCCGGCGAAGCGGCTGGGCGACTACGAAATCATCCGCGAGATCGGCCGCGGCGGCATGGGCGTGGTCTACGAAGCTCGACAACTTTCGTTGAACCGTCAGGTCGCGCTGAAGGTGCTCCCGTTCGCCGCCATGCTCGACGAGCGGCAGATCGCCCGCTTCCGCACCGAGGCGCAAGCCGCCGCGCAACTCCATCATCCGAATATTGTGCCGGTGCACGCCGTGGGCCAGGAGCGGGGCGTCCACTATTTCGCGATGCAGTTCATTACGGGCCAGTCGCTCGAGGCCGCTCTCAACGAACTCCGCGGCGCCGCGGGACAGTCCGTGTGGGAGGCGTCTCCGACGCCGATTTCGCGACGGGGTGGTGACCGTAATCGGCCTCAGAGAGCCCTCCCACAGCCGCTGCTCGAGCGCGATCGCGATACCGCGGTCGCCTTCTCGACGCGCGTCTCGACGCGCAGCCGCACGTACTGCCACAGCGTCGCGCGGCTCGTGCTGCAGGCGGCCGATGCACTGGACCATGCCCACCGGCTGGGCGTCCTTCACCGCGACATCAAGCCTTCGAACCTCCTGCTCGATCGCGACGGCAAGCTCTGGGTCACCGACTTCGGCCTGGCCCGCATCCAGAGCGACTCCGGCGTCACGATCTCCGGCGACATCGTCGGCACGATTCGCTACATGAGCCCGGAACAGGCCGCCGGGGCTTCGGCGCTGGTCGACGCGCGGAGCGACGTTTATTCCCTGGGCGCCACGCTGTACGAACTGCTCACGCTGCAGCCGGCCCATCGCGGCGACACCCGGCAGGAAATCCTGCGAAACATCGAGACGGTCGAGCCCCCCTCCCCGCGCAGCATCAACCCTTCCGTCCCGTTCGATCTCGAAACGATCGCGCTTCGCGCGCTGGCCAAGTCGCGCGACGAGCGCTACCCGACGGCGCAGGAGTTCGCCGACGACCTCCGCCGCTTCCTCGCCGGCGAACCAACGCGCGCTCGTCGCCCCACCGCGGTCGATCGCGCCGTCAAGTGGGCTCTTCGCCATCGCCGCAGCGTGGCGGTCGCGGCGGCCTTCATGGTTGTGCTGACCGTCGTGTCGGCCACTGCCGCCGTGATGCTCGCCCGCGCCGAGGCGCGCACCCGTGAAAGCCTTGCTCAGGCTGACAAGCATTTCCAGCTCGCCCGGACGGTCGTCGATCGGTTCAGCAACGGACTGGCCAACGAGCTGGCCGGCATCCCGGGCGCCGAGCCGATCCGCCACGGCCTGCTGCAAGACGCGCTCGAATACTACAAAAGTTTCGCGTCTCGTGCGGCGGACGATCCGGCGCTCGCCGTCGACATGGCCGCCGCGTATCACAAGGCGGCCGTGCTGGCCGAAGCCCTTTTCTATCGCCAGGAGGCGCTCGACCTATGCCGAAAGTCGCTCGCGGCTTTCGAGGAGTTATCTCAGCAGCACCCCAACGACGCCGACATTCAGATGCAGCGAGCCGGCGCATTCACCAGCCTCGGCCTGCTGCTCGCTGAACGGGACAGCGAATCGGCGCTGGCCGCCTACGCGCAGGCCATCAGCCTGCAGCGCGAAGCCGCTGACCGCCAGCCCGGCCACGGCGCGCCGGAACGTGGCCTCGCCGAGACGTATAGCAACCTCGGCCTGCTCGAAGGTCGACTCGGCAACGCCAAGCGCGCCCAGGCCTCGCTCACGGCGTCGATCGAACTGCTTGACGATCTGCTCGACGAGCAGCCGACCGACGTGCAGCTCCGTCACGACTCCGCGATCGGCTATAACAACCTGAGCTTCGTCCAGCGGCATGAAAACTGGCACGCCGCCGAGAAGTCTTGCCGCGAGGCGGTGACAATTCTCGAAGACCTCGTCAAGCTCCGCCCCAGCTTGCTCACTTATCGCAGCGATCTGGCGCTCTGCTACAACAACCTCGGCGCCATCCTCGGCCATCGCGAAGATTGGCAGGCGGCGTGCGACTCGTATCGCCAGGCGATCGACCTGCAGCAGCAGCTAACTCGGCAAGCGGGCGCCGTCGTTTCCTACCGCCGCGATTTGGCCGTCAGCCTGAACAATCTCGGCCAAGCGCAGCAACAGCTCGACGACCTCCCCGCGGCGATTGCGACCTTCGCTCAGGCGGAAGAAATCGCGATGCAGCTCGTCGCCGACTACCCCAAGGAAATCACAATCGCCAGCCTCGCCGGCGCCGTGCTGAACAACCGCGCGATGGCTCTCGAAACGTCGGGCGAACCTGCGAAGTCGCTCCCGGTGTACGAGCGCGCGATCAAACATCAGCGCTTTGCTTACGAGGGCGCCCCGCGCATCGCCGAGTACCGTGAGTTTCTTAGCAAACACTACTTCAACTACGGCCGTGCGCTACGCGCCGCGGGAAAGCCGGCCGAGGCGGCTGCGACGGCGCTCAAACGCCGCAAGCTCTGGAGCGGCCATGGCGAGCACCTGGGCCAGGTGGCCATCGAGCTGGCGCAAGCATCCGCTCAGCTTCGCCGCGAGGGCCCGTCCGAAGCGGCCGCCCGCGCGGCGGAACTCGAAGGCCTGACGCGAGATACCCTCCGCGCGGCGGCCGAAAACGGGGCGGACTTAGCTCAGCTTCGGGCCAGCAATGCTTTCACGTTTCTCGAAGCCGACGACGTCTGGGATAGTTTAGCGACGCCGCCGAAGTCTGTGATACAATAGGCGGCTACGGCGCATTTAGGGGCAGCGCACACCGACGCGTGAGGCCAAGCACGATGGGTCGATTCACCGCCTGGATGGCGAGCCGGCGACAAGCGAAGCGCACTGCCCGTGTAGACGGCCGCGACCGCCGCCATGCGCGCCCGCTGAGCTTTGAACGCTGCGAGCAGCGGATCGCGCTATCAACCACCGCGGCCGGCGAGGGCGTGTACGTCGAACCGTCCCTACGGTACTACATCACGCATCCGACTCAGGTCAGCTTTGACGAGGGCGGCGCTGTTACGGTCGATACCCATCGCGCCCTTGGGAATTGGCATCTCACGAACAAGGCTGGTTCGTTCTTCTTGTTCATGGGCGATGCCGATGCAACCGCCATTGTCCCGCAAACATACGCCGACCTGTCGAGCAGTCTCGACTCGACGTCGTTCAACGGCGCACCAACCCGATTCATTGTTAGCGGTTCCGGGCTAGTCCCCGCGGCCGCTGGCGATTTGGGAGTCTTCATCAGCGACAGCCAGATCGTTCCCATTCCGCCCCCGTCGCATGAACCGCACGGCGGCAACGAAGGCGGTCACATCGCGATGACGCCGTTCATCGCGCCGTCGATGCTCGGCCTCCCGGGCGGCGGCCAATCGCAGCTCGCCGCCGAGACGCGCCAGTCGCTCACCGCCGAGCAGCTCGGCCCGGCGCCCGTCGCCGGCAGCGCTCAGCAAGATTCGCTGCAGGGCAGGGCGGTGATCTATGAAGTCGCCCAGGTCAGGCCGCTGAATGTCGAGGCCGCCAGCGTCGCATCCCGACAGAGTAAGCTCAACGATGCGGCGGACCATGCGGCAACGAGAAGCGCCTTTGAGTTCGTCATGAACGACTCGCAACATCGCGTTGAAACCCAATCTCAGGCGGTAGTATTCACAGCTTCTCGCGGCGCCGCGGAGACCCAAGCAACTCGTGCGACATTGACCGTCGACCGCGCCGATGCCGCGCTCGCTCACCACGATGTGCCGTTCTTGCATGAAACGTTGGCGGCCAAGGCTAGCCCGCGAGCGCATCAGCTAAGTGAAGAATCGACAATCGCCGCCGCGCACGACGCCGCCCTTAAAGAGTTCGCCGACGAGTTCCAGCCGATCGGCGACGAGCGGGAAGTCGCCGCGGCCACCGTCGATCTGCACGGCAAGCGCGTCCTCGGCGGCGCCCTGATCGCCGTCGCCGCGGTCCCGGTAGTGAAGGTCATCCGCCGCCAGGCCCACCGCTCCACCGAAAGCCGCCCGCCCCGCGAAGCTATATAGCCGAGCCATCCTGGCTCGGCGCCCTTCGACCAGGCCGGCAAGCAGTGGCGGCGCTCGTGCCGCGCAAATTGAAAAAAGCCGCCCCGCACGCTTGCCCGCGGCTTCCTCGTGGCCCACAATCGGACGCGTCACACTTCTTCAGATTTCCCCGACTTTTCGATCAACGATGAAGCAATCTCTATACTCGCTGCCCGCCGCTTTTGGCGTCGTCGTCACTGGTACGCTTACGACGGCCCTGCTCATGACGTCGCTCGTCTCGACCGCCTTCGCCGCCGAGCGCTGGACGGCCGAAAAGGCGAACCAGTGGTACGACGCCCAGCCCTGGCTCGTCGGCTGCAACTTCGCCCCCAATACGGCGATCAACCAGCTCGAAATGTTTCAGCCCGATACCTTCGATCCCGAAACGATCGATCGCGAACTTGGCTGGGCCGCCGAACTCGGCATGAACACGGTCCGCGTGTTCCTCCACGACATTCTCTGGAAAGAGGATCGCGAAGGTTTCTACAAGCGCCTCGACCAGTTCCTCGACATCTGTGCCAAGCACAAGATCCGCCCGATGGTCGTCTTCTTCGACGGCGTCTGGGATCCCGATCCGCAGAGCGGCCCGCAGTGCCAGCCGCGCCGCGGCGTCCACAACAGCCACTGGGTGCAGAGCCCCGGCCGCGTGATCCTCGCCGACAACGCAAAGCAGGATGCGCTGAAGGAATACGTCACCGACGTCCTCAAGCGCTACGCCGACGACGAGCGGATCCTCTGCTGGGACCTGTTCAACGAGCCCGACAATCCCAACGCCAACAGCTACGGCCCGCTCGAACTGGAGAATAAGGACGAAGTCGCCGAGCGGCTCGTGCGGCTCTCGTTCCAGTGGGCCCGCGAGGTCAACCCGAGCCAGCCGCTGACCGTGGGCCTGTGGCGCGGTCCCGAGTGGGACCAGCCGGAAAAGCTGAATCTCGTCCACCGCGCCGCCCTAGAGTTGAGCGACATCATCTCGTTCCACAACTATGAAGGTCCGGCCGAGATGAACGCCCGCATCGCTCAGCTCCGCAAGACCGGCCGGCCGCTCCTCTGCACCGAGTACATGGCCCGCCCCGTCGGCTCGACCTTCGCCGACATCCTCCCCTGGCTCAAGGAACAACACATCGGCGCCTACAACTGGGGCTTCGTCTCCGGCAAGTCCCAGACCATCTACCCCTGGGACTCCTGGACCAAACACTACACCGCCGAACCCCCCGTCTGGTTCCACG
>DASVCM010000437.1:0-12615 GCA_036381635.1 Lacipirellula sp. | reverse complement strand
CACCGCGACCGCGATCGCGCCCACCGCCGCGGAAGCCGACGCACTCGCCACGGCGTTCTACATCAACGGCCCCGGCGGCGCCGCTGAATACTGCGCCGAGCACAAAAGCATCGCGGCCGTGCTCGTCTGCCCGCGCGAGGGCGACGACCCCGAGGCAATCGACGTGCACGCGTTCAACCTCGACGGCAAACGCTGGATTCCGGCGGCGTTGTAAGACTCGCCCTCGAAGTTAGAACGTTCCTCAGATCCCTGTAGCGGAAACGTCGTCACTCTGAGCGGAGCGAAGAATCTGACCCTACGCTAGATCCTTCGCTCCGCTCAGGATGACAGCCGCTACAGGGATCTGGGAATCGCTCTCGCCCGGCCCAAGCAGAACCAGGCGCCGGTACGGCCGCTCAATCCCACCACCAGGCGGGGTGACTGCCGTCGCCAGCCGACGCATGCTTTTTGACGATTTCGAGCTTCCCGGTTGGCCCCGAATTTTCCGCCACGCGCAGACTTTTGCCGCCATCCATCCATACGCCGCCGCTGATGCCGGCGATGATGTGCCGGCCGCCGACGAGGCGATGGTTGACCACCGTCTCAACCGTCCGCGGCGAAATGACCTTCGGCAGCCGCAGCCGCTGGGCATCAAGCAGCAGCGTCGGCGTCCAGGCGGTTTTTTCCGCTAGCCCTTCGCGCTCGACCAGCGCGAGCGCGAGCGCCAGTTCGAACACTCGCTCCAGCTCGCCGTAGACAGGATACTTATCGACCAGCGCCGCGAACTCTCGCGTGAACGAGTCGGCGAAGAGCTTGTTCAGCGGTTCCGATTCGCCCGTGTGCACCCGCTCGCCGCGGGCGGCTAGCATTTCGTTCTCGCTGAGCACTTCGACGCACCGCTGGGCAAGCGCGAAGGCATCGTGCTCCGGCGAGGCTTCGACTTCGGTGGCCGGCATCGCGAACCACCAGCGCAGAATGCTCATCGGCGGCAACTCACCGCCCTGGCCGACGCGAACGGTCGCCAGGTAACTCTTCACGCCCGGCACGCCCTCGGCCAGCCCCATGCCGACGAGCTTCATGTGATAGTCCGCGGCCAGCAACAGCCCGGCGACGCGAGTATCGGGATCGATGTTGTAGTACTCGACGTCCTGAACGCCGAGGTTGTCGCGCAGGCCCGCGAGCCACTTGCGGCGCGTTCCCGGTTCCAAGGGCTGCGCGGATGTCGCGGTGAGGAAATCTTGCGTTCGCGCCAGCGCTTTCTGACGGGGAACAATCGAGCAACCGAAGGCCCCCGTCTTCTCGGTTTGCTGCCGACGCCACAACGTGAGCAGATCGTCCAGTCGCACGACGGGCCGGCCGGTGTCCACCGAAACGATGGCGCCGGTCGGCGTCGTCTGCCAATCGCCCGCCGGTCCCGCGACCACCAGATCGCCCGTCTCGGGGTAGACGAGCACAAAGCTGATGCGCTGCAGCCCGGCGAGCGTCAGCATCGCCGGATCGAGCGGCGCGTGCCGCCGCTGGCAATCCGCGATGGCCGCCTCCAGGCGCGGCAGCGACACATATCGCAGCCGGCTAGCCGCTCGTGCCGAGGCCTCCCCCGCCGCTTGCGGCTTAGCGGCGCCAGCTTCGCGCACCGCAGCGAGCGTCGCTCGCGGCGCCCCGTCGCGCATTCGCAACGCGCCCGCGGCGTCGACATACACGCCGTTGAAGAACGGCTGAATGTCCCCTTCGCCGGTGCCGTTCTCGGCCCACGACTCGACCTCGACCGTCGAAGTGATCAGGTCGATGAGCGAATCAAAATCCGCCGAAGCCGCGCCGCCTTCCGCCCCGTCGCCCGGCGTCGCCTGATTGCCTGAGCGCGGACCTACGACGCCGTTGCCGAGACCGCTATTGCGTCCGGCCGGCGCCGCCAGGGCGCCGTTATTACCGATTTGAGCCCACGCCTGAAATGCGAATCCGGCGATAGCCGCCGTGAAAATGACGAGCCCACACCACGCGCGACGATAAGAAGTTTGCATACCGAACCAGCGCCTCCGCTCGAAAAGGTTCCGACAGATCCGAGCCTGTTCCAGATATGGATTGTCGCGAAGCCTGACGCCGGCGTCCAGCAACTGCGGCATATTCGGTACTTGAAGCCCGATGGACTGGTCGCTTAAGCGACCAGGCGGAAGCACTATAGGGCGTTCCAATTCAATCGGCCCAGCGAAAGTGCGCATAAAAAAACGGCCCCCCGCTCACAGGACGGGGAACCGTTTTTTTGCTTTCAAACTCTAAGCCGTGCGGCGGCTGTTTCCGCCGCGTAGCCAGCTTAGTACGCGCAGCCGCAGCTCGGCTCGACGGCGCAACCGCAGCTCGGCTCGCAGCAGTCCGCGGCGCAGCAGCCACGCATGGCCCGGCGGGCAAAGATGCGGGCGAAAATGCAGCGGCGACCGCAGTCCGGCTCGCAGCACGCATCGCAGCAGTCGGCTTCGCAACCGCAGCTCGGCTCGGCATAGCCGCAAGCCGGCTCAGCCGCGCAGCCGCATTCCGGCATGCAGCAGGTGTCATGGCAGCAGGCGTGCTTGGCGGCCAACCGGGCCCGCAGACGGGAGAACAAGCCGCAACGGTGCTTGCCACACGGATCACAACTCGAATCACAGGCCAATTCACAGCCGCAGCTCGGCTCGGCGGCACAACCGCACGCCGGCTCGGCGTAGCCGCAGCTCGGCTCGCAGCCGCAGCCGCCGTGGCCAAAGAACGCACTGGCGTCCGAGGCCAGGGCCAGCGCCAGCGCGACGCCCAGCGTCGACAGCAGGTAACGTCTCATCGGGAGGCTCCTGAAGGGGTGGGGAGAGTACGTAGCCGCATGCTTAAGCCCGGCCGTGGCGTCTCGCCCGCGCCCCATATAGGTAGGTGGCGCCGAGTGCGATCAATAAACGCGCTTGGCCAGCCGCTGCTGCGACTGAAACTCACACGAGTCATCAGTGCCTATCGTCGACGCTAGCAGCACAGCTTCACCTGATTCACTAAATTTCCGGACCCGAAGAGCCGACGTAATCCGAATATTCTCGCGGCGCCGAGCGGCGCGACCTTTCTGATTGCGACGGGTGGACGAGTTGTGCTCCGCGCAATAGATAAGCCCCCGGCGGCTCGCCGAGGGCTAAAGTGCGCCATCCTGAGCGGAGCGAAGGATCTAACGTAGCTCTAGATTCTTCGCTCCGCTCAGAATGACCTGGTATACGCTACAACGAACTGAAGATCCCGTATCCTTGTCCGCAGTGCTACGTCTTATTTCGGCCAGTTGCGTAGTATTCGCTCCGTCTCTTCGGCGTGATTGGTTTCGTCGCGAATAATGTCTTCCAACTCGACCACGAGGCCTTTGTCGCCGAACTGCTCCGCTTCCTTGGCCCGTTGCGTGTAGTCGGCCATCGAGCGTTGCTCGGCCGCCAGAACAGCTTCGAGCATCGCGCGGTTGTCCTTGGCCGCTTTCACCTCGCGCGGCGTCGTCGTGGGTTCGCCGCCGAGCGCGACAATCTTATTCGCCAGAAACGAGGCGTGGCCCTGCTCGTCGGGCACTTCGGCCAGAAAGAACTTCGAGAGCTCGGGACGGTCTGGTCCCGTTGTTTTGGCGGCGTAGGTGATGTACTGCACAATCGCGCTCAGCTCGCCTGCGAGGTCTTCGTTGAGTCGCTTGATCATCGTTTCTTTATCCATCTGTCTCTCCTGGATCGAATGTTAGTTGTAAGTTCAAGCTAGCCGCCACTAGCGGGAACCACTTCGCCTGGCTGACCGTCGCACTCGACAGCCTGCCCCGGCTCGTTGGCGCCTCGACGCAGCATGGCCAGCGCCGCCGGCGCCTGCCAGCGAGGCGACCAGACGGCCGAGGTAATCCGCCCGACGGATTGTCCCGCCGCCGTCACGTCCGCGCCAATCGCCGGCACATTGTCGCCGTTAAATCGGACCTGAACCAACTTTTTGTTCACGTGTCCCAGCGCGTCGATCCTGGCGACAGTCTCCTGCCCCAGATAGCACCCTTTGCGGAAATGAATCGCCAGGGCGTCGCGGTTGACTTCCTGCGGCAGATTCGAGTCGTCGAAATCGACGCCCCACAGCGGCCAATTCGATTCCACGCGAATCGCATGCCAATTCGGTTCGAAGCAAGGTGTGGCGCCAACGCGTTGTAGCGCTGCGAAAACAGCGTCACATTCGTTCGTTGCCATGCCGACAAGGTATCCACCGCACCACGGCACATCGCAGCGCGCGATCTGCACGCCCGCCGAGTCAACCTTCGTTGACGCATGTGACCACAGCGCCGACAAGCTTGCCACGGTCACCGGATCAAACTGTCCGAGGGCGAACCCCGCATGGCGACCCGTTACGAGCAACCAGCTTACTTCCTGCGACGCGTCCGCAAGTTGCACGTCCTCGCGGATGATGTATCGATCGAGGTGGGCGATGAGCCGTTCCGCCTGCCCCGGCACGGTGATGAGTTGGACGACATTGTCGGAAACGAGAATAAAGGCGTGCGCCAGCACCTTTCCTTTCACATCGGTGAAGAACGCTTCGCAGCCGCTTCCAGCCGTTAGCAACTTTACCTCGTTTGTGCACATATTGTGCAAGAACGAGGCGCGATCTCGGCCGGCGATGCGAACCGTCGTCCAGTCGGATAACTGTATCAAGCCAGCGCCTTCTGTCGCAGCCGTGTACTCGCGCTGAATGTCGGCGTCGATCACAATTCCTCTCGCGGCACGAGTCTGCAAACCACCCGCTGAGCTTCCTCGATGACCACGCAGTGCGCCCGCGTCGCCGTCAGGTGGGCCAGCTCATCGTCGTCCTCAATCGGCGTCATGCCCAGCGATTCGACCACATCGGCCGGCAAGCGGCTGCGCAGGTACACCGGCCCCAGCTCGAGCGCTCGGGCGAGCATCATCGCCGGATGAGCTTGCACGGCGTCGTCCTGCATCAACTCGCGCTGCACGTCGCCGAAGTCGACCGCTTCGAGCAATCGGTTGAGCGAACCGCTCGGCGGTTCGTCGAGCTCGGTATACAAGGCGATGGCGCCGCCCGGTTCTACTAGCGGCGCCGCGGTCGACAAAGCTCGCGCAAGGTTTTCCCAAGTCTGCTCGCGGCGATCGCCCACCACCGTCGCAATCACGAGGTCCCCCTGCCGCTCGGCGGAGCGCTCCCAAATCGACCGCGACTGTTCTGACGCCGCTTCAGCGACAGCCTGCGGATCGCCCGCAACGACCGCCGCCACGCCGCCGGCGGCGGTCGGCACGACGCTCACCGTCATGCCAATGCCCAGCAGCCATCCCGCTTCGTCAATCTCCTTCGATCGCCGCTTGTGCTGCTTCGGCGATTCGCTCGCGCTCTGCACCTTGATGCGGTCCGCGGCCTCGCGCGTCGAGAACCTGGGAAACAGACTCGCGAATTTCTCGCCGCCGTCCCCGTTGGCCGCTGCCGATTGCCCCACGCCGATCGGCAGCACAAAGTCCGCCTCGGCCAGCGTGCGATTCATCCGCAGCGGCTCGCCGTGCGCGTTCACGCCCACCATGGCCAGGGCCTGCTCGTCGTCGGGTTCATGCAGCTCGAACTTCACGCCGCCGGCGCCCATCTCCACAAGATCGCGATCCAGCTCCTCGCGGTTCTCAATGGCGTCGGCCGAAACGATCGTAATCATCGCGGGCGGCACTTCGGCGTCGAGCATCGCGCCGATCACGCCGCGGAGAATGCTCCGCAACTGCGGGACGCCGGAATCGACGGCGACGGCAATGTGATCGCCAGGAACCGTCGCGGCCGCCAGCGGCGGATAGCCCCGCGGGTTCGCCAGCGCCTCGCGCACCGCGAGCGCGGGATCGTCGAGCGTCGGATGCAGTTCCGAGTTCGCCGCGAGGAACGTGTAATCGTCGAGTTCCAGCTTGCAGCGCAGCGAGTTCCCAAAGGTGAGCGTCGTCATCATAACGTCGGGGTTTGCCCCGCTATCGGCATCTGGTAGTTTCAGTTTCCCCTCCCTCAAAGGGAGCGGCCAGGGGAGGGATTGCGGCTTACACGGCGCCCACTTCCCCATAAGGAAGCGGGCGTCGAATTAATTCCTACGCAAGCAACGCCATTTCGGTGCACGCCGCCCATAAATCGAATGGGGCGCCATGTAATGGCGCCGTCGCCGTACATGGCCCCCCAATTATCAATTTATAGCTCGAAGTGCCCAGTGGGCGCCGAGGGCCAACAAAAGGGCAAGGAGATGGAATTCAGAACCGCCCCGCAATGCTTGACAGGATGTCGCCGCGCGCTCCCGTTCTTGCTGGCGTTGGCTGTCGGCTGCAGCAAGGCGCCGACGAACGGCGCCCCTGCAGCAGACGACGGCGCTCCCGCGAGCAAGACCGAAGCGCTGGCCGAAGGCGAGCGCATCACCGAAAAGATGCTCGCCGCCTATCGCGAGGCGAACACCTATACCGACCACGCGACTTATGTGCAGCACTCGGTGTACCGCGGCGAAGGCGTAGAGCGCGATCTGCCGTTCTTCCACATGTCGATCGCCTTCGCCCGGCCGAACCGCCTGCGGCTGAGCTTTCAGGAGGCCGTCGAAGGCTCCGCCGGCAGCAAGGGATTCGATATCGCGTCCGACGGGATCATCATGCGCTGTTCCTCGGGCGAGCTTGCCGGCCAGGTGCAGGAGTCCGCTGCGCCGGTCGAAATCACCACCGACAATCTGCTCCCCGATCCGCTGATCCGCGAGGTGTTCAAGAACCGCCAACTGGGCGATGTCTTCCCCCAGCTCGCGATGTTGCTGAGCAAAGAGGGCCGGCCGCCGGTGTTTCCGGACGACGAGTCGCCGCGGCTGCTGGACAGAAAGGAGCTCCGTGGCCGCGAGTGCTACCGCGTGGCGACAACCAGTCCCAAGGGGACGCGGACGTTCTGGATCGACGTCGAGAACTACACGCTCCATCGCATGGAGCTGCCGATCGAAGCGGAACGCGACGTGCTCGACGCCGAGAACCAGTTTTCGCAGCTTTCGGTGTGGATCGACTTCGAGGACGCCACGTTCAACGCGCAGGTTGATCCGCAGAGCTTCGAGATGGACGTACCGGAAGGCGCGCGGCGCGTGAAGCGGTTCGTGGCGCCCCCGCCGCCGGCGCCGCCGGAGGAACTGGGCAAACTGGTGGCCGAGTTCGAGTTTAAGACCGTTGCCGGTGAGCCGGTGACGCTCGCGAGCCTGACTGGTAAGACCGTGCTGCTGGATTTTTGGCAAGTCGATTGTGCGCCTTGCAAAGCCCACACGCCCGATCTCGACACAATCTATCGCGAATTGAAATCCGACGAGAACTTCGCGTTCTACGCCGTAAACATCGACGGCCCGCGGGTCGACGCGGAAACCGCCGAAAACACGCTGCGCGGCTGGGGCGGTTCGATGCCGGTGCTGGTCGACGCCAAGCAGGACGCCTTCAAGAAGCTGAAGGTCGAAGGCACGCCCACGCTGATGCTGCTCGACGGCGAGGGCCGGCTGCAGTATTTCCACATTCGCCAGCATCGCGAACCCAAGCGGCTCGCCGAAGTCATTCGCAAAGTGCTTGGCGGCGCCGACCTGGCTGCCGAAGTGCGCCAGGAGCATCGCCAGCTCACCGAGGACTATCAAGCCGAGTTGGACGCGGCCACGATTGAAGACGCCGTGCTCGAAGTCGAAGTCGCCCGACCCGAGATCGGCGAGCGCAAACTGCCGGAGCAGTTCAAGGCGGCCGAGCTTTGGCAGGCGAGCTCAGACGACGTCAAGCGCCCCGGCAATTCGCAAATTGTTTCAGTCTCCCAAGAGGGCGACAGCGAACAACGGATGCTCGTCCTCGACGGCGGCGAGGCCGTCGTCGAGTTCGATGTCGACGGCAACGTGGTCGCTCGGCATGAACTGCCTGCCGATGAGAAAACGGCGACGCCGGCCGCCAACGGCATACTTCGCCCCTTCATCGACGGCGAAGGCAACCGCTGGTTCGCCGCCAGCGGCGTCGGCTGGCAGAAGGTGCATGTCTTTGATCCAACTTGGAAGCCCATTCTCACGTTCCCCAAGGACCGCCACCCGGGCATCGCCGATGTGCAGCTCGTCCCACATGGCGAAAAAGGCGAGCCGCGACTGGTCGTCGGATACTGGGGCGGCGTCGGCGTGCAAGGCGTGAATCTCGCAGGCAAGCGAGTCTGGGCCGACCGGACGCTCGACCAGGTCATCCAGATCACGGTTGTTCCCAGGCCCGACGCCAACGACTTTGAACTCTGGTGCACCAGCACCCGCGGCACGATTCTCGTGCTCGACCGCATGGGCAAACCGCTGCGCGAGATTCAAGTCGGCATTCGTTCGGTCATGCAATTGGCGGTCGCCGACGTCGATGGCAAGCTCCACCGCTGCGGGCTCACCGTCGAGGAGTTGGGCCAATACGAAATCGTCGGCTTCGCACCCGACGGCCAGCCGCAGTGGCATTACAAGCTCCCCCGCGGCGAGTACTCGCACCAGGTCGAGCGCATCCAGCACGTCATGCTCCCCAACGGCAGCCCCGCATGGATGGTCGCCGCCGCCGACGGCACGGTTCTTTGGCTCGACCACGACGGCCAGCTCGTCGACCGGTTTCAGTACGGCAAGGCCCTCACCGGCCTCTCCCTGACAAACGCCCCCGACTCCGGCATACTGTTGGTCAGCACGCCTGAGCAACTGACGGCGTGGAAGCTGACGTCAGAACGAGGGAACGATGAATCCCCGAATGACGAATGACGAATGACGATCCGGAGCACATGATGCCTACGACAGTGGCGAAGACTCAAGAGCTGATTACAAACCTGCTGCGAGGCCGCGAGGCGGCGCCGAATCTGGAGCTGGTTGATTATCTGAAAGCGATCCCGCGGCTCGATTCCCTCGCCGACGTGCCCGCGGACACGGCGGTTCTGGTTCGCGGCGATGTCGATGCCAAGCCGGGGCCGAACGTCGGCGACGGCGACATTCGCCTCCGCTCGATGGCCGACACGCTCGAGTTCGGCGTCGGCAAAGGCTGGAAGCAGATCATCTTCGGCCACATCGGCCGCGAGCCGGAGAAGTCGCTGGCCAAAGTCGCCGCTCGGCTGGGCGAAATCCTCAAGGCCGACGTGCCGCTGATCACCGATTGGCTCGATGAATCGAAAATGACGATTCCAGATGCCGTCGCCGAGCGAATCCGCGCCGCCGCCCCGGGCAGCGTGATGATGCTCGAGAACACGCGCCGCTACAACATCGAGCGCGTCCTCTGGAAGGCCAAACCCGACGACGCTGCGAAGCTCGCGGACTCGCTCACTGGGTTCGCTAACGAGCTGGCCAGCAAGGTGGCCAAGGTCTACGTCAACGAAGCCCTCTCCGCCGGCAGCCTCGACACGAGCACCACGATCGTTCCCCTGGCGATGGACCGGGTGGCGCTGGGCCGCTACGTCGCCGGCGAATTCGACGGACCGATGATGCGCTGCCTCAAGGCGCAACTGGTGATCTTCAGCGGCCTGAAGATCGACAAACTCGATGACCTGGAAGCGATGATCGCCCGCGGCACGATCCGCTGGGTCTTCGCCGCCGGTTCGCTGGCGATGGCCCTCAAGAAGGCGATCGGCGAGATCGAGGGCCGCAACGTGAGCCTCGGCGTCGCCGAAGACCCCGGCCACTCCGACAAGCCCTACTACATCCCGCGCGAGCGCGTCGAACAGGCGATTCACATGATTCGCGACGGCCGCTCGAAGGGGATCGAGTTCGTCGTGCCGGTGGATTCGGTCATTCAAGACGGCTCGATCGTCGATGAGCTGCAGCCGGGCCAGCAGCAGTTCGACATCGGCCCCAAGTCACTGAAACTCTTTGAGCAGAAGATTGGCGATTTTCTAGCCCGCAAGCCGGCCGACGCGGTCGCCTTCCACAATGGCGTCTTCGGCATGTTCGAGGACCCGCGGTTTGAAGGCGGCACCAAGAACTTCATGCCACAGCTTAAGCGGATGAAAGACAACGGCGTCGAAGTTTACATCGGCGGCGGCGAGGGGGGCGCAGCTCTCGACAAGTAAGGCCAGCCCGACTGGGTAACCCACACCTTCACCGCCGGCGGCACGGTGCTGAACGCCCTGGGCCGCGAGCCGGTGCCGTACCTGGTCGCGCTGCGAGCCGCGGCGAAGTAGGACGCGTTGGAATTGATCAAAGGGAGGGCGGGACTCCCGCCGAGCCGCGAAATCGAAAAGTTATGCTCCACTCGGCAGGAGCCTCGTCCTCCCGGATTGATCTGCTTCGACAAAGTATTAAAAGAATTCACATCGCCTTCATAGCCTCTTCACGGCTCCGCTTCACAATCCCGCTGCTAGCACGCCGGGGAACGCGTCGGCACGGCGCCGACGCCCCTTCGCCGCCCGGCGCACTGCCTATGGAAAGTGAGCGGAACACATGTCATATCGCGTTTTGAATGGAAACCCTGCCGGGCCAAACGCCCACTTGCGTCGCAACTGGGCGCCTCCAGGCTTCACGCTCGTGGAGTTGCTCGTCGTGATCGCCATCATCGGCGTGCTCATCGCGCTGCTTTTGCCGGCGGTTCAGGCCGCGCGCGAGGCGGCACGGCGATCGCAATGCCTTAACAACGCTAAGCAGATGGGCTTGGCCCTGCTCAACCATGAGAGCGCCAAACGCGTGCTTCCCTCCGGAGGCGAAGGAACGGACTACACCAATCCTGCCAACCCGGTCACGGCATTCGACCGGCATTCGACCTTCACGCAGATTCTCCCCTACATGGAGCAGACGACGATCTCGAACCAATTCGACTTCGACTACGCCTACAACGACCCAGCCGCGCCGCAAAATCAGGCGGCTGCCAAGAACCAGGTTGACGCATTCCTGTGCCCCTCCAATTCGATCCGCCAGCCGGATCCCTTCGGCTATGGCGGCACGGATTTCATGCCGACGGTCTATACCGATATTCATCCGGAAACCGGCGTTCGCGATAAGCTCTTCCGCGTCGACGGCGCCCTGGCGCTAAAGCCCGAAGCGATGAAGATGCTCACCGACGGCACGAGCAACACGATCGCGCTGGCGGAAGACGCGGGCCGCAATTGGGAAGAGCTGGAGCCGTTCACCAAGTCGAAATACGACGAGCCGCTAGACAATCCCGCCGACCCGACGCCAAGCAGCTTCCGAGCGCTCAACCGCTGGGCTGAACCGGACACCGGCAACGGCGTTTCAGGCCCGCCGAATTCTACAGCCGGCAATCTGAAACCTGTGATCAATAACCATCAGACGCCAATCAACGGTCCCGAGGAATGCCCGTGGTCCGTCAACAATTGCGGACCAAACGACGAAATCTTC
This sequence comes from Lacipirellula sp., assembly GCA_036381635.1. Lineage (GTDB taxonomy): Bacteria > Planctomycetota > Planctomycetia > Pirellulales > Lacipirellulaceae > Lacipirellula. The sequence continues at coordinate 1,331 of DASVCM010000437.1, read as the reverse complement.
TCGTTCCACCCCGGCGGCGCGACGTTTGTCTTTGCCGACGGGAGCGGCCACTTCATCAACCAAGACATCGCCCCGCAATCGATGCGCACGCTGGTAACGCGCAGCGACGGCGATATTGTTTCCAGCGGCTCCTTCTGAGCCGCATCGCCCGCAGAGCGGCGTCGCCGCGCGTTACCCGACGCGCGGCGACGCGGCGATTGCCGGAGTCGGATGGCCGGCAAGCCAGGCCGCGAGGCGCTCGACGGCGTCGCCGTCCGGCGGAGCCTGTCCGACGGTCTGCACGTGGCCGTCCGAGATGGAGCGACCAAGCTCTGCTAACGCCGTGTTCATCTGCGAAAGCAACTTCGCTTCCGCGACGGTATTGTACAGTTGCCGCTGGAGCAGGCTCTCGGTCGACGATTGCCGCCGCTCGAGCACGACGAGCCGGCCGCGCTCGGCTTTGACGAGTCGATCGTCCACAAACGCCCGTCGCAGCTCGCCGCGGGAGTTGAAGTGGTAAACCGGGTCGTCGCCAAAGTACAGGCTCAACGCCTCGCCGCGAAAGCCGGCGAACACCTCCTGCTCGCGGCCGCCAATCGTCACGCGGAGCTTTATCCGCGGCACAAGCGCCCGCGCGTCGCGCAGCAAATCCTCACGCTCATGAATCTCACGCGCCACGGCAAAGCTCTCGAAGGCGAGTGAATGGTAGCCGCGGGCAAACCTGCCCGCCGGTGCAGCGGCAAGTGGACTTCTACCGCGCCGCTTGTACCCGCCGCTCCGTCGGCCTGTTAGGCCGCGGCTGCTGGCGAGTCGGCCCTAGTGTACCCACTGCAGCGGGTCGAGCGGAACAGCGCCGATCGTCGGGTCCGACGACGCTTGGCGAATCGTGTCGCGGCAGGCAAAGAACGCTTCCACAACCGCCGGATCCCATTGCCGCCCCGAGCCGTCGCGCAGGATCGCGTCGAGCTTCTCGTCCGGCATCCCCTGCCGATACGGTCGATCGCTCGACATCGCGTCGAACGCATCGGCCACCGCCGCAATTCTGGCTAAAAGCGGCGTTGATTCACCCTTCAAACCATGTGGATATCCCGTTCCATCCCACGACTCGTGGTGATGGAGCACGATCGGCAGAATCTTCTGCAGCTGCCGCACGCCCCGCAGAATGTCGTACCCCAACTGCGGATGCTTCTTGATGTGCTCGAATTCTTCGGGCGTAAGCGCGCCCGGCTTATTGAGCACCTGGTCATCGATGCCGATCTTGCCGATGTCGTGCAGCAGGCCGCCGAGATAGATCGTGTCGAGCTGGTCTTTGTTGAGCCCCATCCGCTCGCCGATGCAGACGGCCACGCGGG
>DASVCM010000436.1:0-3334 GCA_036381635.1 Lacipirellula sp. | reverse complement strand
CGGCACACGCGTCGCCGCAATTTGGTCCGCCGAACAATCCAGTCGAGACGCATCCGGTAGCCGACAGACATACCAGCGCCGCCAATGCGATGCATTGTTTCATCGAGAATCCCCCCTGTGAGTCGCACCACCGGCGCGAGGCAGCCGGCGTCGGTTCGTCCAATCAAGCGAACCGCGGGGCCGGAGCGTCCGCGCTACGATGGCGCGGCTAGAGTCGCACTGGCCCGTACAACTGGTATCGGCGGCACAATCCGGAGAGTTCAGCGAAAGAGAAGCTGTTAGCTAAAAGCTGTTAGCCATTAGCCAGAGTACTTCGGACGCCGCATTGATTCGCTGGCTGACAGCTAATGGCTAAAAGCTAACAGCTTTCGCCTGCTCTTGGACCGCGCGCCCCGATCTGCTACAACCCTCGCCGCGCACTCTCGGCGGCGATGCTTGCGCCGCTAGCATTGGGGCCATGGAAGGCTGGCACAAGAACCTCTGATGAACAACTTCTACCGCGTCATCGCCCTCTCGTTCCGCCACAAGTTCACCGTGGCGGCCTCGCTCTTCTGCTCGCTGGCGGTCGCCGTCCTGTGGGGCGGCAACATTACGGCCATCTTTCCGGTCGTCGACATCATCATGCTCAACAAGAGCATCCCGCAGTATGTCGACGAGAAGTGCGTGGAGCTCGAGAAGCAGATCGCCGCCCTCAATGCGGACGTCGAGCAAGGCGCCGCCGCCCTGCCCAACGCCGAGGGCATCGAGAAGCGCCGGCTGCGCTCCGAAATCACCGACAAACGCGCCGCGCTCGCCCGCAAGGAGAAGGAGCTGGCCTGGTATGAAGACTACCTGTCGCCGCTGGCTCACCGCTGGCTGCCGACGACCGCCTTTCGCACGCTAATGGTCGTCTCGGCGTTCCTCATCGTCGGCACGCTGCTGAAGAGCATTTTCCGCGTGATCGGCTCCTACTACACCTCGCGGCTGGGCAACCTCATTCAATACGACCTCCGCAAGGAGTTCTACCGCCGCACCATGCGGCTCGACCTCGGCACCTTCCGCCAATCGAGCCCCGGCGACCTGATGAACCGCATGATGGGCGACGTCGGCGTCGCCGCCGCCGGCGCGCAGAACGTCTTCGGCATGGCGATTCGCGAGCCGATGAAGGTGGCGGTCTGCCTCATCGGCGCCGCGTGGGTGAGCTGGCAGCTCCTGCTGCTAACGCTCATCAGCGTGCCGCTGGCGGCCTACGCCATCCAGTGGCTCGCCAAGAGCCTGAAGCGCGCCAACCGCAAGGCGATCGAAGAGTTTCGCTTCGTGTACGATCGCCTGGAAGAGACGATCCGCGGCATCACCGTCATCAAGGCCTTCACCCGAGAATCCCGCGAGCGAAGCCGCTTCCATCGCACGTCGAAGCTGGTCTACGGCCGCTCGATGCGGATCGCCATGTACGATTCGCTGGTGAGTCCGTTCACCGAAACCATTGGCATCGCGATCATCATGGCCGCGGTCCTGTCCGGCGGTTACCTGGTGCTCAACCAGCAGACCCACCTGTTCGGCATTCGCATCAGCGACGAGCCGCTGACGCACGGCTGGCTGACGCTCTTTTACTGCATGCTCGCCGGCGCGAGCGATCCGGGCCGCCGGCTCACCGCGGCGTTCAACTCGCTGCAGCAAGGCGCCGCCGCGGCCGATCACCTGTACGAGCTCATGGACCGCGAAACGGCCGTGAAGGATCCGGAGCAGCCGAAAGAACTCCCCGCGCTGCTCGGCCCGATCGAGTTCCGCGACGTGTCGTTCGCCTACCGCCCGTCGGAGCCGGTGCTGAAGAGCATTGATCTGCGGATCGAACCCGGTGAGACCGTGGCGATCATCGGCCCCAACGGCTGCGGCAAGAGCACGCTGATGAACCTGATGCTGCGGTTCTACGATCCGGTCGCCGGCGCGGTGACGCTCAGCGGGCACGACCTCCGCGACCTGCGCCGCCGCGACCTGCGCGAGCGGATCGGCCTGGTCACTCAGGAAACGCTGCTGTTCGACGACACGGTGTTCGAGAACATCCGCTACGGCCGGTTCGAGGCGACCGAAGAAGAGATCCACCAGGCCGCCCGCCGCGCCCACGCTCATCGGTTCATCACCGAGACGCTCACCGAAGGCTATGAGACGATTGTCGGCCCCGGCGGCAACCGCCTCTCCGGCGGCCAGCGGCAGCGCATCGCCCTGGCCCGCGCGATCCTCCGCGACCCCGACATTCTGATTCTCGACGAGGCCACCAGCCAGATCGACGTCGAAAGCGAGCGGCTGATCCACGAGGTGCTCGAGGAGTTCACCCGCGGTCGCACGGCGCTGATCATCACCCACCGCCCCAGCACGCTCGAGCTGGCCGACCGCATCGTCGTGATGGAAGCCGGCCGGATCGTCGACGCCGGCACGTACAGCGAATTGGCCGAGCGCTGCGACCTGTTCCGGCGGCTATCGCACCTCGACATGCGCGAAGCTGCGTAAAAAAGCCGTCGGCGGTAGATTAGCTAACGAATAGCCGCAATCTACAGTCCTGCGGGATGCGGCGAATGTGCCCCGTAGCTTTTTCCGCGCCCCCGTTACCCTCGCGGGCATTGAGCGACAACCAAACGCCGCCGGAGCTTTGACCGGGCCATGGGGCGGCAGTAGAGTGTAGCTAACAACACCTGTCGGCTGACGCTACTGAGGCCTTGCTAATGATCCGCATCACATTTGCTCTGACGATCATCTACCTAGCCGCGGCCATGGGCGTGTGTGCGGCTGAACCGATGCCGATCGTTACGCTGTCCTTGCCCAATCCCAGGACGAACGAGTACCTGGGCCACACGATCGACATCGACGGCGATCGGATCATCATGGGTACGCGTGACGGATCGTTTCTTGTCTATGATTTGAGTACTCGTCAACGGGCGTACGTATCCCCAACGGGCCTCGACCGCGACGTATACGTCGCCCTCGAGGGCATGTTAGGAGTTGTCGGCAGCAATCCCGGGGCATACATCTATGACTTCACCGACCTTTCGGACATTAAGCGCTTTCCGTTAATCCCCAACGATTCGCCGCAATCCAGATTTGCGGGGTCGGTGGATATCGACGGCGGCGTGGCTATCGTCGGCATGCACCGCGGCTATGGCGCGGACAATTCCGGCGCTGCGTATCTCTTCGACGCCGCCACCGGCGCGCAGATCGGTGAGCTCCTCGCCGACGTGCCTAACCAGGATGAGAGTTTCGGAGCTTCCGTAGCGCTCGAAGGAGGCAAGGCGCTGGTCGGATCCCACCTAAGCTCGGACCCGTACAATAGCGCCGTTTATCTCTTCGACGTCCGGGATGAGGC